>NZ_RQFY01000006.1:0-300000 GCF_004769555.1 Leptospira koniambonensis
AGAGTCCGGTGGCGGCAATTACCGCGGAAATCGTTCTGATGGAAATCAAGGCGGCGGATACCAAAACCGTGAAGGCGGCGGTGGTGGATATCGCGGAGGCCAGGGTGGTCAGGGCGGAGGATACCAAGGCGGTCAAGGCGGCGGCGGTGGATATCGCGGAGGCCAGGGTGGTCAGGGCGGAGGATTCCGTGGTGGTCCAGGCGGACAGGGTGGCGGATTCCGTGGTGGTCCAGGTGGCGGCCAGGGCGGTGGATTTCGTGGTGGCCCGGGTGGTCAAGGCGGAGGATTCCGTGGTGGTCCAGGCGGACAGGGTGGCGGATTTAGAGGCGGCCCTGGAGCAGGAACTCCACCTCCAGGTTTAGGACCTGCAGAGGGCGGAAGAGGAGTTCCTTCCGGCAAAAAACGTAATGATAAAGATAGAGGTGGAAGACCAGAGGGATCGGAAGGTTCTGAAAACTCTAGATTCTACAGACAGAATTACAAAAAGCAGAAAGTAAGCGGGCCTACTGGAGTTTCCGTACCAAAAGAGATCACTCTTTTGGAGAATGTCCAAGTAGGAGAACTGGCTAAGAAAATGAATCTTAAGCCAGGAGATGTTATCGGAAAACTCATGAAAATGGGAATGATGGTGACCATCAATAATATCATCGATGCAGAAACAGCATCCATTCTCGCTGATGAATACGGTTGTAAGGTAAAAGTAGTTTCTCTATATGAAGAAACTCTAATCGACGAAGAAAAAGACAGTCCTGAGGATTATTTCCATAGACCTCCTGTTGTTACCATCATGGGTCACGTCGACCATGGTAAGACAAGACTATTGGATACAATCCGTAAATCTTCTGTCATCGATACTGAGTCCGGTGGAATTACACAACATATCGGTGCTTACCAGGTAAAAACTTCCAGAGGGGAGATCACCTTCTTGGATACTCCTGGTCACGAAGCATTTACATCTATGAGAGCAAGGGGAGCCAAGGTTACGGATATCGTGATCTTAGTGGTTGCTGCTGACGACGGAGTGATGCCTCAAACTTTAGAAGCATTATCTCACGCGAAAGATGCAAAAGTCCCTATCATAGTTGCAATCAACAAGGTGGATCTACCTGCTGCAAATCCTGATAAGATCATGCAGGAACTCGCTAACCATGGACTTCAATCTGAAGAATGGGGCGGAGACACTATGTATTGCAAGATCTCTGCGAAAGAAAATATCGGGATAGATAAACTTTTAGAATCAGTACTTCTACAAGCAGAAGTTCTGGATCTGAAAGCGAACCCTAAACGTAGAGCAAAAGGTACAATCGTAGAAGCGAAACTGGATCCGGGCCGTGGAGCAGTTGCGACAGTTCTTATCCAAAATGGAACCCTAAGAGTAGGAGATCCGTTTGTAGCCGGCGTATTCTCTGGTAGAGTTCGTGCGATGTATGATGATTACGGTCATCTGATTAAGGAAGCGGGACCTGCTTTCCCTGTTCAAGTAACTGGACTCGATGGAGTTCCTGATGCTGGAGCACCTTTCGACTCTGTAGAAGATGAGAAGGAAGCAAGAAACATCTCTCAACACCGTATCGAATTCGAAAGAATTGGAAATGCAGGAGCTGCAGGTTCTAAAGTCACTCTGGAAAACATGAACGAGTTCATCAAACAGGGTGCACTAAAAGAACTGAAAGTAATTATCAAAGCAGACGTTCGTGGTTCTGCAGAAGCGATCAAGGAAGCCCTGGAAAAACTTTCTACTTCGGATGTAAAACTGAATGTAATTCAGTCCGGAGCAGGAGCTATCGTGGATATGGACGTGATGCTTGCATCCGCTTCTAACGCGATCGTGATCGGTTTCCATGTTCGTGCGAATCCTAAAACTATTGCACTCGCCGAGAAAGAAGGCGTTCAGATCAAATACTACAACATCATTTATCAGGTTGTGGATGAGATCAAGATGGCGATGGAAGGACTTCTTGAACCAGAGAGGATCGAAGAAGTTATCGGAACTGCAGAGATCAGAGAAGTATTCAAAGTTTCCAAGATCGGAAATATCGCGGGTTGTATGGTTACTTCCGGAAAGATCACAAAAGCTTCCGGTATCCGTGTGATCAGCGATGGAGTCCAAGTATTCGACGGAAAACTCAAGTCCCTTCGAAGATTCAAAGATGAAGTCAATGAAGTTGTGAATAATTTCGAATGCGGTATCCAGCTCGAAAACTACAACGACTTTAAATCAGGTGATACGATCGAAGCTTATACAGTCACAGTAGTAAAACGGAAACTGGAGTAGTGTTAGAGTGAATCCGATCCGTAAAAGGAAAATCGAAGCGGAGACGGTTCGAACCGTCGCCATGATGATCCTGGCCGGAAAAGTCAAGGACCCTCGGGTCCATATGGTTTCCGTTCACAGATCGGAACTCTCGGACGATTCCAAAAATCTAAAGGTGTACGTTACGGCTATCGTTACGGACAAAAAAAAGGAAAAATTACTCGCTGGATTAAATAGCGCCGCGGGTAAATTTGCCGCGACTCTTTCCACAAAACTCAATCTTAGGGCAACACCGAAGATGAGTTTTGTTTGGGACGAAGAATATATCCAAGGTTTAGATGAATCCCTCCGACTTACGAGAAAACCAACAAATCCGGACTGAATTCGGATTTTTGCTCTTGGATAAACCGATTGGAATGACTTCTTCCGATCTGGTTTTAAAAGCCAAAAAGACTCTCGGACTCAAAAAAGTAGGACATACAGGTACCTTAGACAAGGCCGCTTCTGGTTTGATGGTACTACCTGTAGGCACTTCTACAAGTTTCTCTCAAGTATTTTTAGGAAAAGACAAAGAGTATGAAGCTGATGTACAGTTTGGCTTCTCCACTGACTCTGGAGACAGAGAAGGTTTAGTTGTAGAAGATTGGGAAACTTCTAAGATCCAAAAATGGTATGAGGAATCCATGCCTAACTTGGAAGAAATTCTTTCTAAGGTTTCCAGTTGGGAAGAGCAAATCGCACCTGAAGTTTCCGCACTCAAGGTGCAAGGGCAGAGAAGAGCGAAATTGTTTAGAGAAGGGATCTCTGTTCCACCAAGCATTCGTAAGATTAAAATATTTGAATTCAGTGCTGGAGACTTCTGCCCAGAAGGTTTCAAGTTGAAGACCAGGGTTTCAGGCGGAACTTATATCCGTAAGCTAGTCATGGACATAGCTGCAGAAGTAGGAATCCCAATGTGTCTTAAGTCCTTGAATAGGACCAAGGTAGGTAAACTCAAACTGGAGCAGGCAGACACCTATGAGGCGCTTCTACTTGGGAAGGCAATTATACATCCTCCGGAAGAGATATTGGATATTCCTTCGGTAGAGATCCCGAGCACCGAGGTAAAAGATGTTTTTCACGGGAAAAAGATAAAGCTCGACTGGATCCCGGCCCAGGAGTTCCTACTTACCTCTCCGGAAGGAGAGATTTTGGCATATTGCAGAAGAGAGGGACTTCCTGGCAGCCTTTCTTATAAATATTTGAAGGTCTTTTCTAAAATTTAGCTTGGACAGGGGGTTAGGCCCCCGAAAATTGGCAACAGGTACAATCAAACTATGGTAACTACGGAACAAAAGAAGCAAATTATATCTACATTTGCAAAAGGACAGGGGGATACCGGTTCAACGGAAGTACAAATCGCCCTTCTAGACGCTCAGATCAAAGATCTTAACGAGCATTTTAAAACTCATAAAAAAGATTTTCATTCTAAAACTGGTCTTCTTAAACTTATCAGCAAGCGTAAAAAGTTACAAGAATATCTAAAACGTACTGATCTAGAACGTTATAAAAAACTAATCGAAGCTCTCGGACTCCGCAAGTAAGGAGTCCTCTCATGGCTAAAACTATTAATGGCCAATTTGGCCGTGATTCAATCACTCTCGAAACGGGAGACTGGGCGAAGCAAGCCCACGGGTCCGTAGTATATAAAACCGGAAATCTAGTTTTATTAGCGACTGTTTGTGCCGCAGACGAACCTAAAGAAGGCCAAGACTTCTTTCCACTTACTTGCGAATATTCTGAAAAAGTTTATTCAGTAGGTAGATTCCCCGGTGGATATTTCAAAAGAGAAGCAAAACCTTATGAGCATGAGGTTTTAAATTCAAGGATCATCGACAGACCGATCCGTCCTCTTTTCCCTGAAGGATATTTCTGCGAAGTTCAATTGCAGGTAACTGTTCTTTCAGCAGACAACGAAATTTCTACAGCTGGTCACGCGTTAAATGCTGCTTCTGCTGCATTAACGATCTCTAATATTCCTTTTAATGGTCCGATTGCCGGAGCAAGAGTAGGAAGAATTAACGGAGAACTCGTGATCAATCCTAGTAACAAAGAGATCCTGAATTCTGATCTGGATCTGGTAGTTGCTGGAACTAAAACCCATATCGTAATGATAGAGGGTGAGGCAAAAGAATTATCCAATTCTGAAATGTTGGAAGCATTAAAGTTTGCTCATCAACATATCGCAAAATTTGTAGAACTTCAAGAGTCTTGGGCGAAAGAACTCGCCGTAGTCAAAAAAGAAGTTAAACTTAGAGTAAAAGACGAAACTCTTTTAGGCGAAGTTCGTAAATATGCATTCGATAAGATTTCTTCTGCAAATAAAACTGCAGATAAAACTTCTCGTAATAAAGAAATTTCTAATGCAAACAAAGAAGTTGTAGAACACTTTAAAGAAACCGTAACCGAATCTGAGAAGATCAAGGACATCAAAAACTTCTTACATGAACTCGAGTATGAGATCGTAAGAGAGCAGGTATTAAAAGAAGGAGTTCGTTTTGACGGTAGAAAGTTGGACGAGATCCGAAATATCAGCGTAGAGATGAGCCCTCTTCCAGGAGTTCACGGTTCTGCAGTATTTACAAGAGGTCAAACCCAGTCTTTGGGAACAGTTACTCTTGGAACTGCATCTGACAACCAACGTTATGAAACATTGGAAGGTCAGAAAGAAAAGAACTTCATGCTTCATTATAACTTCCCTGCATTCTCAGTAGGAGAAGTAAGAAGATCTTCCGGGCCAGGTCGTAGAGAGATCGGTCACGGAAACTTGGCAGAAAGAGCACTTAAACTAGTTCTTCCTAAGCCGGATGATTTCCCTTATGTGATCAGAGTTGTATCCGAAATTTTAGAATCCAATGGATCTTCTTCCATGGCTTCCGTATGTTCCGGATCATTGGCTCTAATGGCAGCGGGTGTTCCTATCAAGTCCGCAGTTTCTGGAATTGCAATGGGATTATTCTCAGACGAATCCGGAAGATTTGCAGTATTATCTGATATCGCGGGATTGGAAGACCATTTCGGTGATATGGACTGTAAGATTGCAGGAACCAGAAAAGGGATCACTGCATTCCAGATGGACTTAAAAGTAACTGGTGTTGCGTTTAATGTTCTTGAGGCAGTATTCGCTCAGGCTGAAAAAGCTCGTTTCCATATCTTGGACGTAATGGAAAAATCCATCTCCAAAGCTGCAGATTCGGTTTCTCGTACAGCGCCTAAAATTATCGTTAAGTATATACCTAAAGACCGTATTGGGGAACTGATAGGTCCAGGTGGTAAAAATATCCGTGGGATCATCGAAGCATCTGGCGCGGATATCAATATAGACGATGATGGAAAAGTGACTATCGCGGGAGCTAACCAAGAGCAGGCAGAAAAAGCTGCAGGCATGGTAGAAGGTTTCTTCGCAGAAGTTGAAGTAGGAAAAATTTACGAAGGCAAAGTAAAACGTATCACCGATTTCGGTGCCTTTGTGGAGATCCTGCCAGGTAAAGAAGGACTTTGCCATATTTCCAAATTGGATTCCAAACGTGTGAATTCAGTGAAAGACGTAGTTAAAGAAGGTGAGATCATCCGTGTCCGCGTATTAAACGTGGATAAAACAGGTAAGATCGATCTTTCCAGAAGAGACGCTCTCGAAGTTTAGAAACAAATAAGACCGGCGAAATTTTTTCGCCGGGTGTCCGCCATTGCTTTTTCTAGAAGAAAAAAATCATAAAATAACATTAGGGAACGGACTTGTAGTCTTGTTCCAAAGAGCTCCTTATTCAGTAAGTGTGTCTATGGGAGTGTATGTAAAAGTGGGATCCAGGTCTGAAACTTTGGAAAACGCTGGTTACTGCCATTTCCTAGAACATATGCTTTTCAAAGACACTGAAAAGCGAACTGCAAAACAACAAGCAGAAGATTGGGAAAGAGTAGGAGCTTACTCTAACGCAGCCACTTCCAGAGAATACACTTACTTTCATGCAACCTTAGCTTCCAGAGATCTGGAACTCGGACTGGAATTGCTTTCAGAAATGATGTTCCAACCTTTATTCAGGGACCAAGATATCCGTACAGAAGCGGAAGTTGTCTTGGAAGAGATGAAAGGTTATGAAGATTCTCCAGAAGACGCCATCCACGATTTTTATTATAATAATCTATTCAGGGAAAATTCTCTAGGAAGAGATATTATAGGGACTGAAGCCTCAATCAGAGGGGTAACTCCTTCTAGTCTTAGGAATTTTTACGAAACCTATTATCATCCAGAGAATATGATACTTTCTCTTTCCGGAAATTATGAGCCAGAGTTTGTATTCGATCTAATTTCTAAATACTTCTCCCATTCAGTCAAAAAGGGAAAAGAAGGCACATTCGAAACTCCTAAAAAGGAATTCGGATATTTCCGCAAAGGGAATAAGGAAACAGAACAGGCCTATTTTATTTTAGGCGCAGAAGGTTTTCCTCGTAATTTCCACGATGCTACAAGGCTTTCTCTTCTCACACATGTTTTAGGCGGGGGAATGTCTTCTCGTTTATTCCAAAAAGTCAGAGAAGAAAAAGGACTTTGTTATCATATCACTAGTTATCCTTCTTCTTATCGTGATGTAGGGATCAATTCAATTGTATGTTCTACTTCCAAAGAAAGATTTGCAGAAAGTCTGGAATTGATCTTAGAAGAATTAAAACTTTTCGTAGATAAGGGAGTTACTTCCCAAGAGTTGAAAGACGCTAAAACAAACCACGAAGGAAGCCTTTCCATCGGTTACGAGCATACTGAAAGTAGAATGAATAATATCGCTTTCCAAGAGTTGTATTACGGAAAATATAATTCTTTAGAAAATAGGATCAAAGAGATCCATTCAGTAACGGAAGAAGAGATAAATCAAACTGTCCGAAAAATATTCGCACTTCCAGAGTTACATCTTTCTGTTTTGGCAAAATTAAAAACGAAAGAAGAACAAAAAATTAAATCCATTTTCGGATCTTATTCCTACTAATATGAAAATCCCAGTTAAAAAATTAAAAGAAAAGGCTCTTCTTCCTGAGATCAAAACTTCAGGTTCTGCAGGTTATGATATTGCTTCTTGTTTGGATTCCACTCTGACATTACCTGTTGGAGAAGTTGTTTTAGTTCCTACAGGACTTTCTTTTGCGATCCCAGAAGGATTTCATTTTGAGATCAGGCCTCGCTCCGGATTTTCTACTAAATTTAAGATCCTAATTCCGAATACTCCAGGCACAATCGATTCAGACTATCGAGGAGAATTGATGGTGCCACTTCTCAACCTGGGAAAAGAACCTTATCTTTTAGAAGATAAAACTAGGATCGCTCAACTTTTGATCCGCCGCACCTGGCATACTGATTGGGAAATTGTGACGGAACTGCCTGAATCCGAAAGAGGAGTAGGCGGCTTCGGTAGTACCGGTTTCTGAGACGCAGAGAGAAAAGATTGGGGATTTGTATTCACAAAAACTCTGCGCCTTCGCAGCTCTGCGTGCCAGTCCTAACACCGTGTCTTTCTTTGTCTTAGCGTCTCTTATTTAAAAACTTCTATCTTTAACTTCTTAGCTATGGCTGAAATTTTTTCGTCTAGAGTTGCTATACCAGCGCCCTTGCGGATACAAAGTTCCAGATACGCAGCATCGTAAGAAGAAAGTTCATGATTCAATGCTAGTTCTTGGATATGGCGGAACACTTCGAAAGATAAATTGATATCGAATTCGATAGGAAGAGATTCGAAAATAGAAACGATCTGTTTTCCTTGGAGATCGGTTAGTCTTTTTCGTCTTTTGGAAACAAGTATTACGTTATTAAACTCATACCACCAAAGACTTGGGACGACCGCTCGGATTGACTTGCCGATCAATTGAAGGAATTGATCGGCTTTAGGGGATTTTTCATCCGGTAAAAAACTCGCTGCTGCTAAGGAACAATCCAAAACCCAGAGTTTTACCATTTGCGGCCTTCGTTGATAAATTCTTTAATATTTACCTTCGAAGAAATGCTGGCTCTGATCTTTTTTAAAGTGTTAAGTCCCTCTTTGGAATCGAATTCGATCTCTTCCGAAAATGGAACGAGTTTAGCGATCGGTTTTCCTCTATGTGTGATCACAAAAACCTCTCCTGATTGTACTTTTTTGAGTAATTCCGATAAATGGGTCTTCGCCTGGAAGGCGGAAACCGATTCCATGTTTACGTTCATAGTAAACACTAGTCTATTAACTGGTTGATTTAAATTTTCAAGAAAAAAACCGAAAGATGCCCGGAAAACTCATTCCTGCGGGGAGGAGAGGTTTACCACGCGAAGCCGCGAAGCTAAAAAGAGCCTTTTGTTGACCTAGTCCGAGGATCTTCTTTTCTTGGCCCCTTTGCGTGAAAATTTGTAAATTTTACAAAATCGACAGACCAAACTATGTAAGGAAAAGAATTTATAATAAAAATCCCTGAATTATACCCCTCTGTGACTTCGTGTCTGCTGTGTGCCAGAAACTCCGTGTTCTCCGTGGACTCTATGCGAACTCTATGACCCTTTTTCCACATTTTGTCTCTTTTCAGATTTCGGTTTTTTGCCGATTCTTAGGAGGTATGGATAGAAAGGACCAAATTATCGGACAAAATATTGCGATTTGGGAAAAGGGACGTGCGGCATTGCCGTATCTTCTACTTTTCACTGGGATTTTTCTGACCCTTTCTCTGGGTTCTTTTACCATCGCTGAAAATGGAGTAGAAGCTAACCTTTTTGGTAGGCTCGGCCATTACCTTTCCTGGGGATTTTTATACTTATTTGGGAATGCTTCTTTTGTTCCCGGCATCATGCTTATCTTAACTGGCGGAATCCTTCTTGCGAAGCCTGCTCAGGATGTTACTAACAAACTTCTTACCATTCCGTTATTCTTACTCGCCGTCGCAGTAAGTTTGAATGTTTTCGGAAATGTTTCTACAGTTCCATTTGCATCTAACGGTGGAGTTCTTGGGCAAGCACTCGCTGTGGCTTTGGAATATCTTCTTGGTTCTACTGGAAGACTTCTTATTCATTTCGTGGTCTATTTTTACGGCATACTAGTTTATCTGAACGAATCTCCAGTCCATTTTTTTGGAAGGCTTCTTGCACAAAGCGGCCGGGACTGGAAGGAGCAATGGCTTTCCGGTTATATGAGTGGAAGAACCAAAAAAGAAGAAGAGTTCGAAAATTACGAATCTACATTTGCAAAAACCAAATCTACTGATTGGTCCAAAGGTCTTGCAGGTATGATGAATTCAGTTTCTTCATGGAAAGAAACAAACGCTGAAGTTTCAGAAGAAAATGTGCCTCCTTGGTTTCGTAGAGAAGTTTCGGGTCCTTCTTCGGAGAAACAGAACCCAGTGAAAACTACTACAAACTTGGAATCATATATTCAAAAAGTAAAAGGCAATTCTAAGGTTGCAGATATAAAAGAATCTAATGTGCAATATAGAAATTCAGGTCTTCTACAGGGATTTTTTGAAGATGATAGAAAGATTTTCCAATTCCAAACTGCCTCTTCTCGCCTTGTGGAGAAAGTGTATGGAATTCAGGATAGAAAAGAAGATATTATAGCTACCTCTAAAAAGGCATGGGAGATCTTGGATCTTAGGAGTGAAACTTCTGCACAACCTTCTTTTGTAAAAGAAGAAGTGCCGCATGTGGTTCTTGAAACAGAAAAGTTGGAAGAAGAAGTCCAACCATTCATTTCTAATAAAGAAATTATAGAAGAAGTTTCCGCCGAAGGGGAAAACTTCCAAGAAGAAGGCGAAGAACTGGAAGAATGGACCGAAGAGGAAGATTCTTTGGAAGACCTGGAAGATTCGAAAGAAGAATACGAGGAAGAAGTAGAAGAATCTGACGAGTTGGAAGAAATTGAAGAGATCGAAGAACCTAAGGCTGTTGCGGCGCCGGAGGTGGTAATTCCTAGTACGTTACCTTCTCCTGTTGTAGCTCCTACATCCGTTGCGGAAAAGAAACCGAAACAATCTGAACTTCCATTTACTCCAGTTTCTATGGTGCCAGTATTCCGTTCTAAACGTTCTGTGTATCATATTCCTCTGAATCGTTTGAAGAGTAATCCTACAAAAGTACAAGATGCACTTTTCAAAGTAGAATCTGAAAAGGTTGCATTCGAGATTGAGAACGCTCTAAAAGTATATGGTTATGAAGCAAAGGTTGTAGGATGGGAAAGAGGTCCTATCATCACTCGTTATGAACTCACTCCTCCTCCTGGGGTGAAGTTGGGAAGGATCACTTCTTTGACTGACGAGCTTAGGATGTATCTTGCAGTTAAGAATATTCGTATCGTCGCTCCTATTCCAGGTAAATCCACGATCGGTATCGAGGTTCCAAATAAACATAGAGAAGATGTTTTCCTGGGAGATATATTACGTTCTTCTTTAGCACCTAAACCTAAAAAAGATCTGAATATTGTGATCGGTAAGGATATTTCAGGCAAGCTTGTATCCATTGATTTAAATAAACTTCCTCACTTGCTTGTGGCAGGAACTACTGGTTCTGGTAAATCAGTTTGTTTGAATGCGATGATCGCTTCTTTGGTCTTAAATCTTTCTCCAGAAGAAGTTCGTTTTATAATGATAGACCCTAAGATGGTGGAACTTACTCTGTTTGAGGATATTCCTCATCTTCTTATGCCGGTGATCAAAGATGCTCGTAAGGCAACCAAATCACTCTCTTGGGTGATCCAAGAAATGGAAGCGCGTTATGAAGCTGTATCCCAATTGAAATGTAGGGATTTCCGTTCTTATAATGAGAAGGTAGAAGAACATTATCACAAAGAAGGTTATAATAAAATGCCTTATCTTGTGGTGTTCATAGATGAGCTTGCTGACTTAATGATGGTGTCCGGAAAAGATCTGGAAGATGCGATCACTCGTATCAGCCAGAAGTCCAGAGCGGTAGGGATCCACTTAGTGATGGCGACCCAAAGACCTTCTGTGGATGTGATCACTGGTCTTATCAAAGCGAACTGTCCTGCAAGGATAGCATTCCATGTGGCTCAAAAAACTGACTCTAAGATCATTCTGGATATGAATGGTGCTGAGTCTCTTCTTGGAAAAGGGGATATGTTATACAAGTCTCCTACTTCTGCGGACCTGGCTCGTATCCAGGCTCCATTTATCTCTGAAGAAGAGATAGAGAAGATCGTGGATGAGGCTAAAAAATACGGAGCTCCTACCTACGTAGAATTCGATCTGGAAGAAGAAACTGAATCTGACTCCGCGGAAGAGATGGATGAGGAACTATTCGATAAGGCCTGGGAAATCGTAAGGACGGATAGAAAGGCGAGCGCAAGCTACTTACAAAGACGTTTGAAAATCGGCTATAACAGGGCCGCTCGGATCATGGAATTAATGGAAGAAAGGGGATATGTTTCTGCGATCCTGGGATCTAAGGGACGGGAAATTTTAAGGTCTGCTTAAAAATTCGACCCGGTCTAGGAATTTCCAGGCCGGGAAAAGAAACCAAGTGACAGTGGGGCGGATACTCGCCATCCTGGAAAAAAATCCCTGCATTACCTGAGAATGAAAGATACCTTAAGCAATCGTTCTGTATTTATCGCCCTTTGCCTGTCCGTTTTATTCGGCAGCTTTTCCCTGGGCGCTCAGTCATCCGCAAAACACCATTGGAATTCACCTTCTGAAGTGGTTAAAAAAGTCAGAAAAACTTTTTCGGACCTAAAATCTTATAAGGCTGATTTCGTGATCCAAACGGAATCAAACAAAAAAGTAGTCACTAAAAAAGGTGTCTGCTACTATAAGAAGGGTGGAAAGATCAAATATGAATTTTCAGATCCTTCCGGTGACGAGATCGTTTCTGACGGCAAAACTCTTTGGATCTTTATCAAAAGATTAAATGCTGCAGGAAAGCAAGATCTTACATTAAATAAATCTAATAAATCTGGACCTATTTTTTCCCCAATGACGGAAGAGGGTCTTTCCAGGATTTTTAGAAAGTATCATTATAAATTCGAGTCCATAGAACAACCTCAGGTTTCTCCTAAAGACAATCGTCAATATTTCGTATTGGCTTTGGAACAAAGAGAGAAGATTGGCGGTTACGAAACTATGACCCTCTATGTAGATGCTCAAACTTCCTTTATTAAAAAGGCAGTTGCGAGTGACGGAAGAGGCAAGACCACCACTGTAGAATTTTTCGGATTAGATCCGAATGCGGATATCGAGGACGGAGTGTTTAATTTCCGCCCTGACGGTAATTCTAAAATCGTAAATAACCCCTTGGTGTCGGAAGAATAAATCTTCCTAGGAAAGGAGAGCGAAATTGAATCAGAAACGAGTAGGGCAAATCCTTAGAGAGGCTAGGGAAGAAAAAAAGCTCACTGTAAAGGACGTATCTAAGGATACGAATATTTCCGTTAAATACATTCTCGCATTGGAGACTGAGGATTATGCCCAGTTTCCTGGAGAAACATTTACCATAGGATTTTTAAAAAACTACGGTAGCTACTTAAAGTTAGACACGGGGATGCTGATCAATTTATACAGAGGGGAGAAGATCGAAGAATCTCAAGCTCCTTTAGAAGAACTCACCAAACCTACTTCTAATTTTTATTATGATCTAAATTTCGATAAGAACAAACTGATTACTGCAATCACCGTTCTAATAGTGGCGATTACTCTAGTTGTGGTTTATAATCTAGTTGATGGAGTTTCTTCTGGTGACGATGTTTCGGAAGAAAGCGGCAGAAGATTGGAGATCCCTGAAAATATAGACTTCATCAATCGTTCCGTTCCAGAAACAAGACCTGAAAGTTTTATCTTAACTGCAAACCAAGGTGTAAGCTTTAGCGCATCTAACCAACAATGTAAACTTTTCATTTCTTCTGTAGAACAAGGATCTGATGCAAATACTGCAGTTCTTGCTTTTAATGTGTATCCTGAATTGACAGTTTACAAATTCAGATTGTCTGAAGGACAGGAAAAAGTCCTCAGTTATTCTATCCCTGAAATTTCTTCCTTACGCAGAAGTATCCGTATCGCTGCTCAAAGTGTGACCGGAAGTTCTGCAAAAGTTTTAGTTTCTTTAAGTGAAGAAGAGAAACAAGGCACTACTGTCCAGTCTAATCCTCAAGGAGAGGACTCTACTAAAACTTTAGGTGATGTTCCGATCCAAGTTACATTATTTTTCTCTAAACCAAGTTATGCAGAGTTCATGATCGATGGTCAAATGGGCTTCAGAGGACTTGTGCAAGGTGGAGAAAATAAAACTCTAGAAGCGAAAGATCGTCTGGAGATCAAAGTAGGTGATGGTTCCGCAGTGGAGATGATCCAAAACGGAAAACCTAAAGTGGTCTTAGGACGCCCCGGAAAATTAGTGAAGAAAGTTTATATAAAAACACCAAACCCTTACGATAGCACTCAGTTTATCATTAAGGAGTTGGGCGAGTAAGGCTTCGTTTGGATAAAAAGTTCTACATTACCACTCTTGGATGTCCCAAAAATACCGTGGACTCCATGAGCATGCACCATTCCCTTTTGGAAGAAGGTTTTCTTCCGGCTACAAAACCGGAAGAATCTGACTTCCATCTGATCAATACCTGTACATTCATTCGATCCGCTACAGAAGAAACCATCCAGACTATACTTGGTGCGGCTCACGCTAAAAAGCAAGAAGGCCAAAAGTTAGTCGTAGTAGGATGTTTTGCAGAAAGATATCCAAAAGACATCTCCGCAGAAATCCCAGAGGTAGATCTGGTTTTCGGAACTGGAAAATATTCCCAAGCAGGAAAGATCATTAAGGAAGCTTTCCGCAGAGATATTTCTTCTCCTGCAAAGACCGAATTTAATTTAGATATCGTAGAGAGAATGAAACTCTCTCCAGAGATAGAAAACTATTCCAAACCTTATGCGTATGTAAAAGTTTCTGATGGTTGTAATAGAGGATGTGCTTTCTGTATCATTCCTTCTCTACGTGGAAAATTCGTAGATTCTCCTTTGGAAGAGATCTTAAGAGATACTAAAAGAGCGATCTCTGCAGGTGCAAAAGAGATCTGTTTAGTTTCCCAAGATACAGTGTATTACGGAAAAGATTCAGACAAACTTCTGGATATGATCAAAGCTGTTTCGGATATCGAAAATCTTGAAATTTTAAGATTATTATATTTATACCCTGATAAGAAGACTGAAAAAATCCTGAGGCTTATGGGTGAAACTCCTAAGATCGCTCCTTATCTAGAATCTCCTCTCCAACATGTTTCCGAAAGAGTATTAAAAAACATGAATAGAAGCGGGGGATATTTCCAATTCAGGGATCTGTATTCTCTTGCGAGAGAAATGAGACCTGATCTTGAGATCAGAACTTCTTTTATTTTAGGTTTTCCTGGAGAAACAGGAGAAGATGTGGATGAGATCTTACGCTTTGTAGAAGAGACTCGTCCAGAAAAATTGAATTTATTCTCTTATTCTCCTCAAGAAGGAACTAAGGGTGCAGACCTGACCCAAACAGTTTCAGATAAAGAGAAGGCGAAAAGGATCAATCTGATCCGAGATACTCATTTGAAAATCCTACAAGAGATCCATGAATCCAGAATAGGTAAAACTTATACTGCGATCGTAGATGGATTGGAAGGAAATACCGCAATCGTTAGACGTTTGCAGGATGCTCCGGAAATTGACGAAGTGGTTTATGTAGAAGATCCTTCTTTGAAGCCTGGAACAATCGGAAAAGTGAAAATCGAATCTTTTTACGAATACGACATGATGGGAACTTGGTTGGAATCTTGAATCCGAATATTAATATACCCAATGCTCTTACCGTACTAAGAGTTGCTTCACTTCCTTTTTTCATCTGGTTTTTATACCAGAAGGAGCAGGCTTACCATATCGCCGCTCTAGTTTTATTCTCTCTTGCATCTCTTACAGATTTTATAGATGGTTATTTGGCTAGGAAATGGAAACAAGAGACCGAGTTCGGAAAATTTTTAGACCCACTCGCAGATAAGATCATTGTAGTAGGTTGTTTTACTACATTCATATTTCTGCATGAGCAAATAGAACTTTGGATGGTGATTCTCATCATTGGAAGAGATATGCTTATCACAACCTTACGTTATCTCGCGATCCGTTTGGGAAAATCTATCCGTACGACCATGCTTGGAAAGGTAAAGACTGCCTTCCAGATGGGCGCTATTATTTTAATTTTGATCTTCTTTATATTAGTTTCCTCGAATAAAAGAATTCTGATCAATGAGGTCTACCAAAGTGGTAAACTTGAAGGAATGACCGTTTTTGGGATCGCTTCTGAAAACGCAGTTGCATTCGTTAAGGTTTGGCAGGAAAACGGTGCCCCCGGCTGGAACGAGTTAGTATTTGGACTAGGTGGATTTGTTCCGTACTTCGGAATGCTTTTGACCACTCTGATCACTGTACTTTCCGGAATTCGTTATTTGTTCTCAAACAGGGAAGTGATCCGTTACAGCTCTATACGGAGGGCCTTCGGTAAAAATGGAAATTAGACAAGCTATCATAAAAGTTTTAGAAAAAAAACATCTTACAGTTTCAGAAGCGGAAACTACTATCAATTCGGTAATGAAGGGAGAAGTATCCGAGATATTACTTTCTTCTTTTTTGACCGCAATGAGAGCAAAAGGAGAAACAGTAGATGAACTATTGGGTTTCTGTTTGGCTCTTCGCCGTAACGCGCTTAAACCTAAAACAGCTTTTCCTTTTGATATGTTGGACACTTGCGGAACCGGCGGTGATGGAAAAGGTACAGTAAACATTTCCACACTTTCTGCCATTGTAATTTCTTCTCTTGGTGTCAAGGTCGCAAAACATGGAAACCGTTCTGTTTCTTCTCATACTGGTTCTAGCGATATTCTCGGAAGACTAGGTTATAATACTGAGAAAACCCAAGAAGAAGTGGAGTCTCATCTGGTTGATAACGGATTTGCATTCTTATTCGCTCCAATGTGGCATCCATCTATGAAGTTTGCGGGACCAGTTCGTAAAGAATTAGGTTTTAGAACGCTATTTAATATGATTGGACCTTTAAGTAATCCATTCTCTCCTCAATACCAGATCATTGGAGTGTATGAGCCTGAGTTGACTGAAACTTTTATCCGGGTTTTACAAGGTTTGGGTTTGAGAAGAGCTCTAGTATGTCATTCTAGAGACGGACTGGATGAATTTTCCATTTTCGAAAAAACGGATTATACTCTATTAGAAGACGGTGTAATCTCCAGAAAAGACTTCGATCCTAAAGATCTGGGCGTAAAAGATCTGGATCCTGCGGAAGTATTTACAAGTGGTCCGGACCAAGCTGAGTCCCTGGCTCGAAAGATACTGGCAGGAGAGAAGATTGCGGGCACACATGCAGTCGCCTTGAATGCTGGGGCAGGGCTTTTCACCTTGGGAAAGGCTCCTTCTATCCTAGATGGATACAAAACCGCATTAGAACAGTTGGCTTCCGGAAAAACAGGCGCCTTCTTTCAAAATTTAATTACCAAGGGATAATAAAGGAAAATACTGGTCTCAAAAAGGACCAAATAAGGAAACACAGGTTTCATCATGCTTAGCAATTTTCAGAATTTATTAATTTTAGCCCAAGCAGATCCAGCTGGGGCACAAGGTGGATTTAATACTCTATTATTCATTCCGATCCTATTTATCATTTTGTATTTTATAGTGATCCGTCCTCAAAGAAACGAGGAAAAGAAAAGAAAAACTATGATAGAGAGCCTGCAAAAAGGGGACGTAGTTATCACTTCTTCCGGGATCCATGGCAAGGTGGTAGAATTTAAGGATAATAACGAATCTGTTGTTTTAGCAATCGCTAAGGACACCAACGTTACCTTCAATTCCAGCACGATTTTAAGAAAGAAGGAAAAAGAGAAAGAGGCCTAAATCCCTTTTTCCGATAGTATTAATATAATCGGTGCGACTCATGAATAAGATCCTCTGCCTCCTTCTTTGTATCTCTTTAGCCCTTCCAATTTTTGGACAGGACGGAGAAGAAATCGATTTTTTGGATAAGGTTTCCGAACCTAAGAAGACAACCACTTCTTCCAAAAAGACACCTCTTGCAAAAGCTTCTAGAAAGAAAAAAGTAAAGAAGAACGCAGGTAAAAAGAAGAAGTTAGTCGAGTCCAAAGAGACTGAACAGAAAGAATCTGAGCCTAAGAAAAAAGTAGATCCGGAAATCGCACCGGAAGATCCTACTCAGGGAAAAAATTCAGGAGATCCTAATGGACCGAATGAAACCTCTGAGAGAAATCTAAATAAAGAAGTTTCTAATCCTGAAGTTTCGGCTGAGATCCAAAAGCCTTACTGGTTAAACGAAGAAACTAATTTAAGTCCGAAAAATTTACCTGGTTATAATGCTAACGCTTCTTCTTTACCTAAAGAAGATATTTCTATCAGAGAGAAGTTAGGAGAGATCCTAAAACTCGGAGACGATAAGAAAAAAGAAGAAGAGAAAAGAAAGGCTGCAGAACAAAAAGAACAAGGTGCTATCGCCGGATTTTTCTCTGAACATAAAAAAGGGATCATAATCATAGCAATCATACTTGCTTTTGCTTTATATCAATTCAGAGCCAAAGGCGCACGTGTTAGTAAGCGTTCCCCTGTGACCATCAACAAAGTGAGAAGAGACTAGGAGTCCGAATTTGAAATCTGTCCAATGGATTTTTGTTCCAATATTGGTAGTAGCGTCTTCATTGACGCTTCTTTACCCAAACTTCGCCGAAAGGGAATTGGAACTCGCAGTAAGAAAAGAATTTAAACAATTGCCTGAAGAAACCCGCAAGGATATACTTAGTAATTTTGCGGAAAGATGGAAAACCGATTATAACCCGAAAAGCGACTGGCAGATCGAACCTGATCCTAACGTTTTTCCAGAGCAGGATTATTATCTAGTCAAAGGAAGATTTATCACTTCTGCAAAGATCAACCAACTTTCTCAGGAAAACCAGGAATTGATCTTAGAGCCTAAGAATAAACTTAGACCTACTTTGGTAGAAGAGTATATTTTCGGCGGAAGACCTTTGGCGATCCGTTTAGGATTGGACTTACAAGGTGGAATGAGAGTCGTTCTGAAAGGTGATTTCGACGATTACACTTCTAAATTAAAAGATTCTTATACAAAAGAGATCGAAGAGCTTACTAAGAAAAAAGACGATCCTAGTCTTTCTGAAAAAGAAAGAAAAGAAGCTCAAGACAAACTAAAAGAGATCGAAAGTTATTTCGAATTAACTCCTAGCCGAAAACTTGCAGAGTTAGAAAAAGCGAAACTTATTATCGATAACCGTTTGACCAACCAAAACCTGACAGAGCCTCAGGTACGTATCCAGAAGGACCAAGATTCTATCGAGGTTTCTTTACCTGGTGTTAGTAACTCTTCTCAGATCCTAGATATTATCCGAAACACTGAAACAGTAGAATACAGATTGAGGGAACCTTCTGATTCTAATGCAAACTCCAGAGGAATTTACCACGACGTTATTGAGTTAGAAGAAATGAAACTCATGAACCAAGGTAAAAAGGAAGAAACCGAGATCGTTAAATTCCAGAATATAGTTAAACAGAAACTGGGAAAAGACGAGCAGGATAGATTCCTTGCTGCTATGGAGAAGAAGTATAATATTCCTGAAAAATATAAATTGTATGTAAAATGGTCCAGGGCGAATAACCCTAAGGCATCTCTTCTTCCTAGAGAGTTTGTAGTTCTGGAAAGAGCTATCTCTCTGGACGGAAAGGACATGAGAAACGCTCGTGAGAGTTACGACCAAAATAGACTTTCTTATTATGTTTCATTCTCCTTAACTTCTCAAGGTGCTGAGAAATTTTTTGATATCACTTCCAAAAACGTAGGAAGACAACTTGCTATCGTTTGGGGAGACAAAGTTATTTCTGACCCAGTGATTCGGAGCCCTATCGCAGGTGGTAACGCTCAGATTGACGGAGAGTTCGGTCAAAAAGAAGCAACAGATCTTGCAAATGTGATCAGTGAGGGAGCTCTTCCGATTCCGTTGAACGTTTTAGAGATGAGATTTATTGGTCCTACTTTAGGGATCGAATCCATCGAAGTCGGATTAAAAGCGGTCCTTTTAGGATTTGCACTCGTGATCGTATTCATGCTGATCATTTATAGATTGTCCGGCTTGGTTGCGGATATTGCACTTCTTGTGAACGTGATCGTGCTTATGGCACTTCTTTCCTTGATGGGATTCACTTTGACCTTACCTGGTTTTGCGGGGATCATACTCACAGTGGGTATGGCGGTGGATGCTAACGTTATTATCTACGAAAGGATCAAAGAAGAACTCGCAGCAGGAAAACATGTTTCTGCAGCAGTTGCCCAAGGTTTTGAGAACGCTTTCTGGACGATTATGGACAGTAACGTTACCACTTTGATCTCAGGTATTTTGATGATCAAACTTGGAAACGGACCAATCAAAGGATTTGCGATCACTCTTTGTTGGGGTATCATCACTTCCTTGTTTACCTCCTTATTCTTGAGCAGAATGATCATGGATCTATTGGTAAACAAATTTGGAGTTCGTAAACTCCAGATAGGATTCAAAAAACTGGAGTCCAAAAATGTTTGATTTTATAAAATATAAATACGTATCCATTACCTTCTCTACCATCCTGATCTTAGTCGGGTTTGGAGTTACCTTTGGAAAATACGGCGGGTTCGCTACTTCTTTGGATTTTGACGGAGGTTTAAGAGCCGTTGTTGAATTTCCAGAGAATGTAGAACGTAAGAACTTAGAAGAGTATTTTTCTTCTAAAAACTTAGAAGCTGTTTTGGTCTTAATGGATAAGGATAAAAACGATTACCAAATCGATATAGGCCTTGGTTCAGTAGACCAGATCAAACAACTTTATATAGAAAAAAAAGGTAAAGATAGTCTAGAAGCGAAACAAGCTTCTGCGATCGATGCTCTAATCGGACTTTTACAAGAAGACTTTAAATTAGAAAAAAAGAAAATTCTCTCTGCGAACCAAGTAGGTTCAGTAGTGGGAGCTGAGTTGACTTCAACAGGGATCTCTCTTTTGAGTTTAACACTTTTTTTCATCATGATCTATTTGAGTTTCCGTTTCCAATTCAAGTTTGCAATTGGGGCGATCTTGGCTCTAATTCATGACTTGGTGATCACGATTGCATTCATAGGATTTTTCCAAATTAAGCCGAGCGTTCCTATTATCGCTGCTCTTCTGACATTGCTCGGATATTCCATCAACGATACGATTGTAGTGTTTGACAGGATCCGTGAAAATGCTGGGAACTTAAGAGATACTTTCTCTCAAGTGATCAATATTTCTATCAACCAAACTCTTTCCAGAACTTTCAATACTTCAGTGGCGACTTTGATCTCCGTGGTTGCGATTATTATTGGTGGAGCGGTGGAGTTATATGACTTCGCTTATGTTCTTACCTTCGGGATCATTCTCGGAACATTCTCCTCAGTATTTATTGCTGCACCTCTCGTAGACATCTACGATACTCTAAGTAAGAGGTGGAAACGCTCTTGAGTTCTGGCCTCCCGGATCGGATTCGGGAGGAATTAACTCGCTATTCCTTTATCTCCACCGGATATTCTAGTCCGAATCCTCCGGTGGCCTGCGTTTTAGAAGACGCAAATACTCACCAAATTTTAGCCTCCGCTTCCACACAAAAAAACGGACAAAACCACGCAGAAAGGGAAGCATATCGTCTGCTTCGAGAAAAATTTCCTAACGGAAAACTCCCCAACCATAATGCTTACGTAACCTTAGAGCCTTGCTCTCATTATGGTAAAACTCCTCCTTGTATTGATCTGTTCTTAGAAGAAAAACCACTTCGTTTGGAATACGGATGGAAGGATCCGAATCCTTTGGTTTCTTCTCATTCCGGTTTGAACAAATTAACAGAGATCGGTGTTGAAGTTTTAGAAAATACTGAGTTAGCCGAAATCTCTTATAAGTTTCTGTTTGGTTTCAAATCCAGGATAGAAAAAAGAAGGCCTGCTTTTTTACTCAAAACTTCTCTCAGTAAGGAAGGTTATTTCAGTTCAGGAGAAGGTCTCAGGGAAAAAATATCTTCTTCCGAGTCGGATGTATTTGTTTCTATGCTAAGAGCAAAAGTAGATGCGATCTTGGTCGGACCGAATACTGTCCGCGTTGATGACCCAGGTTTAGATTTTAGAATACCTTCTTCTTTGCCGAAGGCCGCGCCGAAAATTTTAGATGGAGCGGTAAATTCAAATATCGGTAGGAACTCCTACAAAGGGTTTTCTGGGCTTGTCTCAGAAGTTTTGGGATATTCTTCCCATCCGGAAGTTTTTCAGATCCATAAAGAAAAAGAGAAGGATTACCAACCACTTAGAGTTTTCTTTTTACCTGATCAAAATTCTATCAGTCAAAACTTTTTAGAAAAACAAAAGAACATCAATGAAAGGATCGAGAAAAAAAATGCCGCATTCTTCTTAGATGAGAAAAAATCTTATGATTCAAATTTTTTAAATACAATACAAAACCTTTCTAAGTTTCCATTGGAGAAGGTTTCTTTCTCCGATATCTCCAGAATTTTAGAAGTTTTACATTCTTGGGAGATCAACACTGCACTCGTAGAAGGTGGAAATTTTCTATACAAACTATTTTCTCACATACTTTCCGAAGATGATGCGATCTTACAAATCAGATCGAATACTGTTTCTTTTCCAAAAGGAATCTTGCCTGAATGGAAGGGAAAATTTTCCATGGAATGGAAGGCAGAACTTGGTTCTGATCTTTGGGAGCTGGGAAGATGTTCACAGGATTAATAGAGACTACCGGAAAAATTGAATCTGTCCAAGACACTGGAGATGGGAAAATTTTTAAAGTATCCGCTACTTGGAAAAATCCCGATCTAAAAAACGGGGACTCTATTTCGGTCAACGGAGCATGCCATACCGTTACTTCTTTCCAAGACTCTGGGAACAAATTCGAATTTTATTCTTCTTACAAAACTTTAGAGCTCACCAATTTTGGAAGTTTTCAAGTTGGAACAAAGATCAATTTGGAAAGATCAGTACAGCCGCATACCAGAATGGGTGGTCATTTTGTGACTGGTCATGTGGATCTAACAGGTACCATTCTTCTCTCCGAAGAAAAAGATTCGGGAAAGGTGAGAAGGTTCGTAATTTCTCATGATCCTTCTTTCACTAAATATTTTGCGGTCCGAGGTAGCGTGACTGTGGACGGAATTTCTCTCACGATCGTGGATTCCAAACCGGGAGAATTCGAATTGGTTTTAATTCCGGAGACTCTTATAGTCACTAATGCTTCCGAAGCATGGAAAGTAGGAGCTAAAGTAAACTTAGAAGTAGACTTGATTGCGAGATATCTAGAACAGCTAGTTAAAGATCGGAACTAATGATGGAACAAATGAAACCAAATGGCAAAAGAGCAAATATTGCTCTTATCTTAATACTTATACTACTTGTTTTGGAAGTAGTTTTATTGGTTTTATGGTACTTGCAATACGATCTGATACAAACGGCAATGAACGGTGAAGAGATTTCTTCGGAGGTTGCTGAAACAAGTGATTCGATAATCAATATTATAAGTATTTTATATATGATCCTTTTTATCGTTTCAGCTGCGACTTTTTTACGCTGGTTTGTAAGAGCATACCAAAATCTCGAATTATTTTCAGAAGATCTTATATACAATCAAAAGCAGGCTTTGTGGGCGTGGTTTATTCCAATCTTAAATTTGCTTAGGCCATACGAGATAATGAAGGAACTTTATACAGAAACAAGAAAGCTGCTGGTTAGATATGAACCTAGTAATTCAGAAAAAATTGCTACCACTGACTATTTATCTCCTTGGTGGGGACTTTGGGTTATAAGCAATATTATAGGTCAAATTTTACTTCGCTTTCCATTCAAAGTGGAGACCATGGAAGGGTTAAATACGTTCATCTTAGTGAATATAATAGCCCACTTAATTGCAATTCCACTATGTATAATAGCTGCAAAAGTTATTAAAGATTATTCTTACATGGAAACTTTATTGGAAAAGGTAAAGATAACGAATTCTTAAGTTAAAGTTGAGACTCTCCGCGTCTTTACGCCTCTGTGTGGGACAAAATCTATCTTACTATTATTTTCATGCAGAGCCACAGAGAATAGAAACATTGGGTCCGGGGGTAAGGACTAAAAAGTTCCCCGGAGAGGGGGAAGCGAAAGACGCGTAGCGGCTGAAGCGTGGGGGAGGCTTCCCCCAACCCATTCCCAAAACCGTATCCTTGGTTCGAATTACCAACTATCAGTCTCACTTTTCCGAGGTGGCTCCGATTTATCATGGAAAAAAAACAGTCCAAGAAATGAGGTGGAATCATGATCGGCTCCATTGAACAGGCAATCGAAGATATAAAAGCGGGGAAGATGATCATTCTCGTGGATTCCGAAGATCGGGAAAACGAGGGTGATCTGGTTTGTGCCGCCGAATTCACCGACAAAGAAAAGGTGAATTTTATGGCTACCTATGGAAGGGGCCTAATTTGTTTTCCTATGGAGGGAGACAGACTCAGACAACTCGGTCTGAATAGAATGGTGGACGACCTGAGTTTGGGCGACAAACACGGGACTGCATTCACAGTTTCCGTTGACGCTAAAAACGGAACTACTACCGGGATTTCCGCCCAGGATAGAGCGACTACAATCCAAGTTTTAATAGATCCTAAAACCACACCAGGCGACTTAATGAAACCTGGTCATTTATTTCCTTTACAAGCGGTTTCGGGAGGAGTGCTCAGAAGAGCGGGTCATACGGAAGCATCTGTAGATCTTTCAAAACTTGCAGGCCTTTATCCTGCTTCTGTGATCTGCGAGATCATGAATGATGATGGAACAATGTCCCGTCTTCCTGATTTGGAAAAATTCGCAGAGAAACACGGACTGAATATTTACACCATCGAAGATCTGATCCGTTACAGAAGGAAAAAAGAAAATCTAATTCATCTGGAAGTAGAGACAACTCTTCCTACTGAGTATGGAGATTTTTCTGTCAGAGCTTATTCTACTATCATAGATGATAAGGTCCATGTTGCATTAGTAAAAGGTAAAATTGATAAAAACGATCCTATAATGGTCCGTGTACATTCTGAGTGTTTTACCGGGGATATTTTCGGAAGCGGACGTTGTGATTGTGGACCTCAACTCCATTCTGCTCTTTCTATGATCGCTCAAGAAGGGAAGGGTATTCTTCTTTATATGAGACAAGAGGGTAGAGGGATCGGTCTTATTAACAAACTCAAGGCTTATAATATGCAGGACCAAGGTTTGGATACTGTAGAAGCTAACGAGAAATTAGGATTTGCTCCTGACCTTCGCGAATACGGAGTGGGTGCTCAGATCCTAAAAGATATTGGAGTTGGTAAGATGAAACTTCTTACCAATAATCCTCGTAAGATTGTTGGTTTGGAAGGTTATGGTCTGGAAGTTACGGATCGAGTTCCTATAGAGATCAAACCTACAGGAAATAACCATCACTATCTATTCACTAAAAAAATGAGAATGGGGCATTTACTCGGACTGAACTAAGGTTGTAGTCTGGTTTTTGCCCAAGAGCCGCTTTCTTTTCGGAATAAGATCCGATCATGTAAGCGGCTTCTTCGTCCCTGCCAAAATTCTATTTCAGAAGCTTCTAATATATATCCTCCCCAGTTTTCTGGTAAGGGTACGGTTTTGCCTTCGTATTTTAGTTTTAGCTCTTCGTAATGTTTATCTAAAATAGATCGATCAGTTACTGGATCACTTTGAGCAGAAGCGAGTGCGCCTATCTGGCTTGCAAATGGTCTTGAATGAAAATAGTTTTCTGAATTTTCTCTGGAAAGTTTGGAGATCTTTCCTCTGACCCGGACCTGTCTTTCTAATTCCGCCCAGAAAAATACCAAACAAGCATTCGGATTCGATTCTAATTCTTTTCCTTTGGCGCTTGTATAATTTGTATAAAATTGGAATCCTTCTTTTTCGATACCTTTTAGAAGAACGATCCTTGCGTCGGGCATTCCATCTTTTCGAACGGTTGCCAATGTCATTGCGGTAGGTTCTCTTACTTCTGAATGAACTGCTTGGTCGAACCAAGTTTTGAAAAAATCGATGGGAGAATCTCCGATATCTTTTTCGTCCAGAGAAGCTTTACTATATTCGTTACGGATATCTGAGATCTTATTTTCCATATTTCTTATAGAATGAGATCTGCCCAGTTGGGAAGTAAACCTGAATTTGAAAGCATCCTACCCAGAAATGTCAATACTAGGCCGATCGAAAAATACACTCCCATCGGGATCGGAACTTGTCTTAAACTTTCTCCTTTTTTTCTTTTCAGGATAGTAATAATGATCGCTATCCCATAGGAAGAATTTAAGAAAAAGATCCACCAAGGATGCATGCTTAAAAATGCAAATGCTGGAGCGAATATTGCGTCAGCAAATCCCATACTTGTTGGAAATATAAAATAAATTAAGAAGAACACAGCGGAGAAGGAAACGTATACGATCAATTCCGCTTTGCCAGGAACAGAATCGAATAATAGATAATTTGCCAATGCTCCAAACAAAACGATAAAAGGCAAATTTTCGTAATCCAGAGAAAACTTTTTAAAGTCTGTGCTTGCCGCGACCAATAGATGTCCGCATAAAGCAACGAATGCAAAACTACCTAATAATTTTCCGGAAAGAAGAAAGGAGACTACAAACAATAATCCGAATACTGCCTCGCATAAAGAATATAAAGGATTGATTGGATTCTTGCAGTTGCTGCATTCCTTTTTAGAGATCCAATATCCAAATACCGGAATGATGGAAGCGCCTTTGATCTGAGTTCCACAGGATTCACACGCAGAAGGTTCTATTAAGATTTTCTTAAATCTGAAAAGTTTGGATCCTATCTTTCTTTCTTTTCCATAATAGAATCTGAGGATCCTATAAGCCAGGGTAGAATAAAAACTTCCCATGGAAAAGGAGACTAAAACGCCTCCAATCCATATGAAAAAGATCAAATATGGGAATTCGGAATAGTACTCCGCCAAAATTTTCTCTTAAGAAGCCAGTTCTTTTAGTGCTGTTATTCCGCGTTTCAGATTCTCCCATTCGGAAGCAAAACTGATACGGATATATTCTTTGGAATCTACGAATATATAACCAGGCACTAAGATCAGGCCTTTTTCTTTTACAGCTCGTACTACAAAATCATCGTCCTTCTCCTTTATTTTTAAGAAGAAGTAAAACGCACCGCCACTTTTTTTCAGCTGGTAATGGTCCTTTAGATTTTCGTAAACGTAATCCCTTTTTTCCTTATAATCATCTATATAAGGCTGCATCTCTGTTTTGAGAGCTTCTATTCCCATCCACTGGGTCACGGAAGGTGCACAAACTAAAGTGTATTGTTGTAGCGTAGTTAATGTTTTTATAATAGGAGCAGGAGCAACTATAGATGCAAGTCTAAGTCCGGTCATACTATATGTTTTGGAAAATCCGGAAAGAGTGATCGCTCTTTCGTAAAAAGATCCAACAGATAAGAAAGACTTATCGTAATCGAATTTCTCGTAGATCTCATCTGAGATCAGATAAGCTCCAGTTTTTTCTGCAAGTTCTGCAAGAGCAGTTAATTGTTTTTTAGTTAAAACAGTTCCAGTAGGATTAGAAGGAGTGGAGAAGATGATGATCTTCAACTTCTTGTCCTTGAATACATTCAGATCTTCCGGTTGGAAATCTTCAGAGATTGTATTCATCTTCCCGCCATAAATTTTAATATAAGCAGGATACATTAAGAAGTGAGGAGTTACTACAAGACATTCATCTCCTTCGTTTAAAAGAGAATTGAAAAGTAGTAAAAACGCGGAGCTGATACCTGAAGTAACTAAAAGGCGATCTGGACTTGCGTAATCGATCCCGTTTTCCTGTTTGTATTTTTGGGAAAGAGCTTCTTTCAGTTCTGGAATTCCTGCGGTTAAGGTATAGGCAGTTTTTCCGTCACGTAAAGCTTTGACCCCAGCTTCTACAATATTGGGAGGACAAGGAAAATGAGGTTGTCCAATGGAAAGATTGATCGGGTCTTTTAATGTCCCGGCAAGTTCGAATGCTTTTCGGATGGCTGAGGAATCCAAACCTTGGATTCTTTGCGCTAGTACATAATCAAGGGTACTCTGGCTCATATAAAGACTCTAATGAGAAACCCGTTTGCCGAACAAACTGAAATTGGGTGATGTGTAGAAAATTTTCACGCAGAGAATCATGGCACGCAGAGAATCATGGCACGCAGAGGCGCAAAGACGCAGAGAGGTGTTGATGTTGGAGTTCCTACATTGTTTCAAATTTTTATACCTCCGCGACTCGGCGGCTCTGCGTGAGACCTTAACGCTGCGCCTCAATACGAACCTCTGCGTCTCTGCGTGATCTAGTTGGAGTTCCCAACCAATCGTTCTCAGAAATACCGAAATGAGATTGCCTCGGAATTCCACTTTCCGGATCTTGGGGACATGGATACAATTTCAATCGCCGGCATCAAAGTACCTAAGTCTAAATTAGGAAATAACTCCGGCTCTTTAGGTTCTGATCTGGTGGAAACAGATTCCACGATCAGGAATTTACAAAATATTCTGTATCCTCTTCTGGAATCTCGCCCTGTGCTTCTTGTTGGAGATGCTGGGGTAGGTAAAAACGCACTTATTTATTATATTAACTTCAAAAGAAATCATCCAACTGCAAGATTTAGTTTTAACGAAGATACTCTTCCAGAAGATCTGATCGGTTCTTATCGTTTACTTTTGGATGGAAAAGGTTTCGCTTGGGGAGATGGCCCATTAACTTCCGCTGTTAGAAGTGGTGCAAGTTTTGTGGCGGATGAGATGAACCTTTGTCCACCTCATATCATCAAACGTTTTTCTACAGTATACGAATCCAATTATCTAGAGCTGATTGAAGGTGATGGAACTCGTATCCATGGAGCAGAAGGTTTCAATTTTATAGGAACCCAAAACCCTTCGGAAGGATTCGAGGGACGTAAGCCGCTTCCTTTCGATATCACAAGATATTATTCTACAGTATTTATAGATCCTCATACTCCTGACGAGATATTGTTCATCTTAGGAAAATTATATCCGAATATGGACACAGATATTCTCAAATCCTGTATCCGTATTTCTTTAGAAACTGAGACAAAAGTTGTTTCTGGTAGTTTAGGAAAAGGTGATTTAGAAAAATATCACTTCAATATCCGAAATCTTAAAAAACTTTGTAATCGTATCCTGGCTTTAAAAGCAGATCAACCAGAGCTTAGATTTAGAGAACTTTGGAATTTTTACGTAGAACCATTCCGTAAAGAAGAAGATCGTAATGCACAAATTGAACTTCTTCTCAAGGAAACTGGATTAAAATCCAAACCGAATCTCCCTGAACCTAAATTTGAAATTCATAAGGGATCCTTATTCTGTAACGATAAGGAAATCCATGTTACTAACGAAAATACTGCAAAAGAAATTCTATCTTCTGTTCCAATGCCTTTGAAACTAAGAGAGTTTGCGGAGAAGGTTTACTCTGCAGTCCAATTCAAAGAAAATGTTCTGATCGAATATTCTGAAGAGCAAGATCCTCAGCTCATTCTGCCTTTATTTACCGAGATCAGTGGTGTTCCTTTGGAAGCAGTTCATCTTTGTAAAGGGATCCATACTGCGGATATTATAGGCGCTTTAAAACCGATTGCCGGTTCCCAAGTAGGTTGGGTAGATGGTCCTCTTACGAAAGGGATTCGTGAAGGTGGAAATATCCTAATCACAAACCTGGAAGCAGCGGGTGCCGAACTAGTAGAAAAATTGAATATGCTTACAGATGATGCAAGAGCACTCGTTCTTCCTCCTGAAAGTTCTGAAGATAAACCTCTTTCTTTAAAAGAGGATTCTCGCATCTTCGCACTGAAATTATTCAGAAAGACTAAATCTACTCCTACTATTTCCAGAGCATTCCGTAACAGGTTTACTTCTGTCCTATTCCCTGAACTGGAAGACAATGCTACACTTAAAGAAATTCTAAACTTCTATCTCCCTGAAGGAGATCTTGTCTCTAAAATGGCGGAGTTCCATATTAAGATTAAGGATCTTGCTAAAAAGAGAACCATCGGTTCTGCAAATTTAATGCCTTATACATTCGGACTTTCTAATCTTCTGCAATGGAAGGATCATATTCTTCGTTATGCAGATGAGTCTCTCGGAAAAGAGGGCTTGAGAGAGATCGCTTTCCGAGGTGGAAAAATCGCTTACTCTAACCAGGTCTCAGATCCAGGAGAAAGAAAAGAGTTGGAGAGAATTTTAGAATTCTCCTTATCAGGAATCGAGATTGTATCGGACTTCTTCCAAACTTTGGAGGATAAGAAAAAAAAAACTCTGACCCCTTCTACCGAAATCGAAAAGAAACGTTGGTGGGATCCTGAACTTCATAAGAGAGAACCTCTTACTGGAAAAGCTGAACTTAAAAACTCTGGAAGAGAATTAAGAGAAGGCCTGGAGATCAACACTCCTGAAACAGGCGGTCAAAGAAAAGAAGGACCGGATGCCTGGTACGGACAAGAGACCAGAGGAAACATGGGCCAAGGTGAACCTGCAGGCGGAGGTGGAGCCTGGGGTTATCGCACGGAAGAATTATACAAAGCATTCCTAGCAAAACGTAGGATACTTTGGGAATACACAATCCAAACGAGCATCAAAGAATTTAAAGAAGTATTCGGACGCAGTTTGGAAGAAGTAGAACTGAATTTGGAAAGACTTTTTGATCCGGAGATAGATATCAACCGGATGTACAGAAGTGAAGGTTCCCGCATTGACACTCGAAAATATATATCCTTTCTTTCCGGAAAAGGGGACTCCAAAGTATTCGATAAGACCACAATCGATAAGGACGAAGAAAAACTAAAAGGTGTAGAAGTCGCCTTCCTTGTTTCCAAGTCCCGCAGGATCTTCAACTTCGAATATTCTGTCGCTACATTATCCGCAATGCTTTCCAGCGCCCATATTTTGGATGAACATGACGTAAACTTCTCCGTAACAGCTTATTCTGATAGAATGAACCGAAAAGACAGGATTGATTTGGTTCAAGTGAAACGAATGGACGAATACTTCGATTCCAAGAAAGAAGAGGAGATGTTCGATTCTCTACGTGCTGACTGGCAAGGGGATTCAATTGAAGAATATCAGCTCCTTGAACAGATAGAATCCTACTTTTCCCCGGAGGCCCAGACGAAAATACTGGTTATGATTTCGGACTTTAGGGGACAAAGGGGTAAAACGGAGATCGAACACGAGATCCAATCCCGAGACAATAAACGTCTAAAGGCAGAGATCCTAAAACATTCGAATAAAAATTACGTGTTTTTGGGTGTGGGACTGGGACGCAGATATATTGCGGAGCATTTATTTCCGGATTCTATCCAAATCACTTCCGAAAACTTTTATAATATGCCGAATTTAATCGGAGCGGAACTGGGAAGATTGATCCTCACTCACCATTCTTCCCGATAACGGCAAACGCGGGTATCTCCGCGCCTGGGAACTATGGCAACGAAGAAGGAAAAAGACAATAGCCCTCAACCTCTGGTAAATAAAAAAGCCAAGTTTAACTTCGAGTTGATCTCATTCATCGAAGCAGGCATAGTTTTGTCCGGATCCGAAGTCAAAAGTCTTCGAGAAAAAAAAGCAAACCTCACTGATGCATTTGCAAAGATAAAAAACGGAGAAGTTTACCTGGATAGTTTTTCCATTACTCCGTATAAGAACGGGGGATATACGAATCATCCTGATATTCGCCCACGCAAACTTCTACTGAATAGAAAAGAGATAGATAAACTAGATAAACAGATCAAAGAAAAGGGATTGGTGCTCGTCGCTACTAAAGTATATTTTAAAGAAAACCGTTGGGCGAAAGTGGAATTAGCATTAGGAAAACCTAAAAAACTCTACGATAAACGGGAAGATATGAAAAAAAGCGACGCAAAACTGGAAATCGCGAGAGCGATGAAGACCAAGAATTACTCCTAAATGTCCTCTAAAAAAAGAGTTCCAATTATTAGCATTGTAGGGCGCCAGAATGTTGGTAAGTCCACATTATTCAACGCACTTCTCAAAAAGAAATTAGCGATCACGGAAGATTATCCTGGTGTGACGCGCGATGTTCTCCGTGCCCGTGTTTTAAGTCCTGAGAAAGGTTTAGATTTTTTACTATGTGATACTCCTGGTCTGGATATCGAAAGACCTGAAAGTCTGGAAGAAGCAGTTCTTGAAAATGCTTTCAGACAAGTTGCAGAATCTGACCTTGTAGTTTTTCTTCTAGATCTACATGAAGTCACTTCTTATGATTCCAGACTCATCGATAAATTCAGGAAAGATCCGGAACTGAATCAGATCCCAGTATTGTATTGTGTAAATAAAGTGGATCATCCAGAAGACGAAGAAGACCTAGATTCTTTTTATAAGATGGGTCTGTCGGAAATCCTACCAATTTCTGCTATAGGAAGAAGGAACCTTCCACTTCTTTTGGAAAAAATTGCATTCTTACTTCCAACCGCAAAAAGAAAAAACCAAACTACGGAAGAAGGAGAAACTCCTTCTGTTTCTACTGAAGACTTCAGTCTTGCAATCGTAGGAAAGCCGAATGCTGGAAAATCCAGTTTATTAAATGCACTTTGCGGATATGATAGAGCAGTTGTGAGCGAGGTTGCTGGAACAACTAGAGACTCTGTGGATACAACCGTTACTTTTGACGGTAAAAAGATACGTATCACTGATACCGCAGGTATCCGTAGAAAATCGGATAAAGCAGAGGCTCTTGAATTTTATTCTTACCAAAGAACAAAAAGAACCATCGAAAACTCGGATGTGGTTATCCATCTTTTAGATGCGCTCAAAGGTTTCGGAGAATTTGATAAGAAGATCGTAGGAATGCTCCAAGAAGAAGGAAAACCATTCTTACTAGCTGTAAATAAATGGGATGCAATAGAAGATAAGGATAATGATTCCTTTAAAAACTACCAAGAACGTTTATACTCCAGGTTTCCTCTTTTAAGAGAGATTCAGATCATCACTTTAAGCGCTAAGGAAAAACAGAGGATTCATAAGATGATGGAGATGACCATCGATCTTGCGGCTCGCTCTAAGAAAAAGATCTCCACTTCTGAATTGAACCAATCACTTAGAGCTTGGATGGCAGAAGCAGGTAGGTCCTTCTCCGCAAACAAACCTCCTAAAATGTTGTATTGTACCCAAGTTTCTGTTTCTCCATTTCATTTGATCTTATTCGTAAACCATATAGATTATTTTAAATCCAATCTATTAACTTTCATTAAGAAGAAGTTAACTGAGAAGTATAATCTAAAAGGGATCCCAATCCGTTTAGAATTGAGATCTGATCGAAAATGAACGAACTGTATTCATACTTTTTACCTGCATCTTTTCTTTTAGGCTCTATTCCTTTTGGATTTTTAGCAGCTAAATTGAAAGGAATAGATATCAGACAAAAAGGAAGTGGAAATATCGGAGCAACCAATGTTACTCGTATGCTTGGTTGGAAGATTGGACTTCCAGTTTTACTTTTAGATATAGCAAAGGGGGCAGTTTTTCCACTCGCGATCCGATTGATCTACGGAGAATCCCAAGAATACCTTTCTCTTTTTTGCGGAGTGGTCGCTGTTCTTGGTCATATGTTTTCTCCCTTCTTAAAGTTCAAAGGGGGGAAAGGAGTGGCGACTAGCTTCGGAGTATTTGCAGTACTTGCTCCGGGACCAATACTGATCACTTTGATCGTATTCTTAAGTTTGAAAAAGATCTATGGGTTTGTATCTATAGGCTCCATCGGAGGAGCAATCACTCTGCCTATTTCGTATTATCTGCTTTCTTTACTAGAAGAAAAAAGTTTTAATACACCTATCTTTTGGGCCATCCTATGTATTAGTTCTACAATCTTGGTTTTACATAGAACCAATTTGATCCGATTGATCAAAGGCCAAGAGTTTGCTTCCGATAAAGAGAAGTATAAAGACCAAGAATAAAGTTTTTCTAAAATTTTTAAGAGTCAGTTTTAAGCTTGAATTCGGGAATGATCCGATCTAAAAATCTTCCTTAAGGTATGATTCACAAGGAGATAGACGAAAACCGTACCAGAGAAGAGAAGATCGATAGTCTAAATCGGTTCTTACAAGCTCATCCTTTGGCAGAGATCCAAGACCTGTACAAATGGCTCTATTACGGGGAATTCGGAGAGATCGCCATTCAGGAATTTTATACTGAAAAGAAAAATGCTCCTGCTCTTCATTCTATGTTGGAAGAGTTAAGATTCGACGGAGATAATAATATTTCTCCTGAAAATGTCTGGGAACCACTCGGTTTTTCCCAAAGATACCTGATGATCTATCTTACACCTTATTATAATATGGAATATCCATTGATGAGAGTTGTAAATCTTATTCAAAGATCTTCTGCTTTCCAAGGTTATCGGATGAGATTCAAACTAGATTGGATCTTACTCAAAGACGAGATCGTTTCTAGGAATATTGGATTTTCCAAACAAGACTTTATCAATTTCGAAGACAGGATCCAATTTCATCAATTGCCTGAATTGGACTTCTCAGATACATTCAAACAAAATTATCCTGCTGCTAAAAGGATTATCGCTGGTAAATTATTCTTCGAATATTTTCCAGAATTTATAGGTGAACCAAGAGGATTCACATTACTCGAGGATGAAGCAGGCTCTTCCATTCCAGAAGAGGAAGAAGAGATGGTTTATCCTCGTTGGGAAGGTGAGGCATTGTGAAAATTTATTTCTTTACAAAACTTCCTGAATAGTCTAAATTTTGTAAAAATAGGATTCGCAGTTATGTTACAAGAAATCAACGCAGCCGGAAGCAATAACCGAGCAGCCCAACAATTCTCCCAATCCGAATTCACTATCCGTAATATGCCGGATCGTCTTCACCCGCTTAGCAATATGGACACAGTTGTTACAGCGCCGAAGAGTCTCGCCAAGGTAGGCGTAAATACCGACGATCAAATGACACGCAGGGGTTATCTAATCGATCTAAATGCATGATCTTTCAGATACAGTCTAAATCGAAAGGAAAACCCGGCACTAAGGCCGGGTTTTTTATTATACTCCTCTTCAAGGAGAGAACAAAAAAACTGGTAATGAGGCAGAACTAGGGATGTTCCAAAATCAATCTATAAAATTCTTTATCCTACTCGTGATCGCCATGGTGAGTTGGGGATTCGCTTGGCCTTCCGCAAAATCAATCGTGGGCACGGAACCTCCGATCGTAATTGTATTCTGGAGATTTTTAGCAACAGCGCTTTCTCTCGTTCCGATCTTGATCATCAGAAAAGAATCAATCGCCTTACCTGATAAAAAAGGATTACTTCAAGTTGCGATAGGCGCAGTATTATACACAATTTATAATCAATTCTTCTTATTAGGACTTAGCCAAGGTTTGGCCGGAGCAGGTGGGGTACTCGTTACTACGATGAACCCGATCTTCACCTATATCTTAGTCCACACATTCCAAAGGAAACTTCCTTCCGGAAAAGAATTCATAGGTTTATTCATAGGATTAACCGGCGGATTTTTACTTTTAAAAATTTGGGAAGGAGATTGGACATTACTGTTCCAATCGGGGAATGTTTACTTTTTACTCTGTGCGTTCAGTTGGGCCATCCTCAGTATGAACAGTCATAGCACAGGACAAAGAATGTCTCCTATGGTTTACAGCTTTTATGTGTTTAGCATAGGGACAGTTTTGGATCTATTTCTTGCATTTCCATATGACCTAAGTGGAGTGACGGATAATGATTGGAATTTTTGGGTACAACTACTTTATCTTTCCGTAATATCTACGACTTTTGGGACAACAGTGTATTTTTATGCATCCAGTAGACTGGGATCAAGAACTGCGAGTTCATTTATATTTTTAGTTCCGGTCACTGCACTTTTAGGAAGTTGGATCTTTTTGGGAGAAGAGCCTAAATTGAGCACATTACTCGGTGGATTGTTTGCAGTCTCTTCAGTGATTATATTGAATAGAACACAAGGTAAAAAAGAAGAAGTTCTGGCAACGGAAGAAGAACTAGAAGTTCCGAATTAACCCCAATTACTTTTGTAAAAATGTTTACCTTTAGGAGCTACCTGGAAACCTTCCGGGTGCTCCACTATCAGACTGGCCTCTTTTAGATCTTCTAAATGAGGTCTCAAATTCCATTCGGTAAGAGAAGTATTCAATTCCAAATCCCTCATTGTAAGAAATCCTCCTTCGGAAGACGCCCTATAAATATCCTGCAAGATTTGATTCTCAACGCTACTCATTGAAACCGTTTTTTAGTATAGGCGAGGAGCGGTCACGTCCAAAAATACATAGGCACCCGTTTCTACTTCTCTACTAAAAACGATCAGATCTTTGACTGCGTCGCTATCAAAGTAACGCTCACTCATTCCCCAGTCATCGGGCTTTCTCATAGAATCTCTAAGCTGCCTATAAAAGTAGGGGAGATAAGACCAATTTTTACCGATCCCATGACTTGTTTCTCTAAAAGAATCTTCTCCTGTTCTCATATAATAAGGAGATAATTGAGTTCCTTTAGAATCGGTTATATAGACCCTATGGATCTCTTTAGAAGATTGAAAAACTGTATAAGCATCTATTAAATATCTATTAGCTATTTTTAATACAGGAAAGGGATTTAGAAATTCCCCTAAAGTCAGTCTGATCTTATTTTCGAAATTCAGCTCTTGTTTAAGTGCTTCCATCTTTTTCTGATGAAAAAATTTCACCATTTCTTTGATGGATAGAGAAGGCTCCTTACCTGTGGAAAGTTCTGCTCCTGGCCTCAAAAGCAAAAATCCCTGTAGGAATCTTGCTCCACCCTCTAATGCAAAATACAATTCCTCTTGGGTTTCTAAACCTTCGTACAGGACGGAAGCTCCTAAGGAAAAGGCGAGGTCGCGAATATGTTCTAATACTTTTCGCACCGATGGAGAACGAGAAGATGCTCTGATTAATCTGAGATCTAATTTTAAAAAGTCCGGGCGGAGAAGTCCCACTCTTTCTATACCGGAAGCCTCCGATCCCAAATCGTCCAGAGCGATCTTGAATCCATACGCGCGTAGAAGGTCTACTGCAATCCTTAAGGAATCTAAACTTCCAGAAAATTCTTCTTCAGTGACTTCTAAAATGATACGGTTTGGTTCTATTCCATATTCTCTGGTTAATCGTAATAATCTGAAGGAATCAATCCTTTCATTCTCCAATTCTCTATAAAGACGATTTGGAGAAATATTTAAGAATAATTTAGATTGGTCCGGATGAATTTTAAGTTTTTCTAATGCTTTTCTCCAGATGTTTTCTTCTAAATCTCCAAGTTCAGAATCGGATAGACCAGCCTCAGCAGAGAATAAATAACCCGCAGAAACAATATCATCTCCATTCTTTTTGCGGGCCAAAACCTCATGAGCGAAAATTTGCCCATCTTCCACTGACAAGATCGGTTGGAAAAATGGGATAATATCCGTTTCCTTGCCGATTACTTGATTCATATTCGTTATATCGAAGGATCTATTTGTTATATCAAATGGAATCTATAGTCGGAGGTCGTTTTGATTCGAAATCATTTAATATAATTAAATATATTTAATATATATAAACTCAGAATACCTATAGAACTTGGAATGAGCTTAAAATCTTTTATTGGCTTGGAGAAGTATTATTGAGAACGGAATATTCTATAATTTCACTAAGAACTTTTTCATCAGAGATCGCAAAAGCGGATCCCCAAAATAGAAAAGGCCATCCGAACCAATGTTTGATCTCGGTTACAGGGATATGTATTTGCTCGATCCGATTTTTTAGATCTGTCCTTGAAATTTCCAAGTCCCATTCTTCCTTAAAAAATCCGGGGAATAGCAGAAGAGAAAAAGAAGATAAATATAAGGACCAATGTATTCTCCGCGAGAAACCTCCGATTTTAATGGTTACGGTAGAAGAATAATTTTGATCGTCCGATGGGTCAGGTGAATCGTAAAAACAATTTAGGCTTTTTTCGGTCTTACATAACTCGGTTGCAATATTCGAAATTTGTTGTATAAACCTTTTTTTTCTAGGAGGGTAATACTTAAATACAGAAGTAACCCCGCCTTCGGATGCAAAGTCTGCTGGCATCCAGTCCTTTATCCATGACTTGCACATATTAACATTTTCTGCGCAGTCCGCTGATTTATCTCCCTTGCGACAAATCTCTGTGCATCTATCTCCTGCTAAAAAGACCAGAAGTCTTACGGGTTTTATCGAATCGTATTGGATCTGTTTCGAAGGGGTAGGAAAGGACGTCATGGACCTATAAATACATCCATAATTAGAGAATATGATAGTAAGTAAAAGAAAGGATCGAATTACCATGCTGATCATTCTATATAATTCGAGTCCCTTTCTTTTGCTATTAAGATTAGATATTGATTTAATTCGGCTTTTTATTTTTTCCCTTTGGCACTATGATCTGAAAATCCTGATTTTCGGTTTCCTGTATTTTTTCAGATTCAGGGAAAGCGTTTCGGAACTCATTCATCTGTCTTTCGTTATATCTATCGGCGGCATTGATCACTCTATATAAATGATCTTCTTGTTCTCGATTGAAACGAATAGAATTAGTTGTAGCAAAATCATCTTCCATAAAGTCCACAAGGAAGAATCCCGCCAAAAAGTCTGCAAGCTCAGTATAATGAACTTCAACTTCGGCTCCAATTAAGACCAATCCTACTTTACTTCCAGCACTCCAATAGTCCCTATAATTTACGTAAAGAGGGTTGCTTGGCATATGTACAAAAAAACCGTCCCAAGTTCCGGCATATGCTCTTCTTCCAGTTCCGATCCTTCGTCCATGGATTGCGGCTCCTCCAAATCCAAAAAATGCATATTCAGCCGAAGATTCTTCTGAAATTCCCAAGTTTCTTTTCTGAGACCAGCCGAAGGATACTGTCTTTCCCGCATATAAAGTTGTTTGAATAGCGCGAGTATACCAAACGCTTGCACCAATTTGGGGGCCGACCATTACGTTAACACTATATATATCAAACAAATCTAATAAACGATCCGGAATATACCATGCCAATCTTTCGAAAAAACCGCTCTCTTCTGGGGATCTTCTGGAAAGACCTGGTCCCAATGCATTGTCGTATTTGGTTCTTCTTTGCCAGATTTCAGGCAATTTATCCCACAAAAGTTCTGCTTTTGCGTCTTCAGGATAGATCCTGAAAACTGCTCGCAAGGATTCAGAAGCTTCTCCGTATTTTTTTTCCTGGATTAACCGTTCCGCATCGTTTAATAGATATTTAACGGATGCATTTACGTCCTTATATGCTGGAGCAGATGCACAATTTATAATCGAAACATTTAAAAAGAATAATATTAGAGTTACAAAATATATTCTAATGTAGGACAAATTTTTTCTGAGATTCATTCTGCTCTCTTTCTTTTGAAATTTTGAGGCGATCCATTTAATTTTCGTAGTACCAAAATTGATATAACCCCGTTCTTAATATTTATATCCGAATTCTAACCCGATTTGAGATCTGGTATCTCTTGAGTTCGGGAAAGGACCCATAGGTGGAGCGAATGAAAATAATAATTGCGATACATCGCTTGAAATTGATAAGCCCCCAGTAGATGGTACATCTGCTTCCTTAACTCTTTGCATAGAATCTTGGTATGCGAACGAAATTCTAAGAAAGGAAATTTCATTGATAACGTATTTATATCCTAAAGATGCTCGGAAACCTTCTAACTCACTTTTTACGAGCCCACTTGATTTCGAAGCAATCGGAATAGAAATTATAGACACAGAGATATATTGATTTTCGTATTTGGAATCGTTTGCAAAACTCTTAAAGTATTCGAAACCGAAATCAAAACTCGAAGCCGGAGATAGGTTGAATTTGTAATTGAGTCCAATTACTGCGTTTCCAAAAGTTTCCGTAAATTTGATCTTCTCATGATTCAATGCGTCTATCCCGGAATAGGGCATTCCACTGGAAACTCCGACATACGGATAGGGTTTTGAAGAAGTAGTAAAGATGTTTCCGTAAGCCTCGACACCAATACGAAAAGCTAAATTTTCTAAATATTTATTCGGTGAATTTTCGAAGAAGAAAAAATCAGTAAGAAAAGCAACCCTCGAGGTGGCTAACTTACTGCCGGAATAAGTCCTGAAAGATAGATCGGTAATATTTACCGGGAAACCCATAGTTGATTGAGAATTTAGGGTCATTATATCATTAAGCTTATTACTTCCGGATTTTAAATCTGCGTAAGACATGAAATAATTCGTTTTAATAAAATTACTATGCCTGATATCGGTTTCCCATTCTATTCCCTGACCTTGGAAATTTGAAATGTTAGGCTTTACGAATTCATTAGAGCCGGTATTCATTTGGTTGATCACTCTAGAATTAGAGAGGCTCATTGCATTATTTGCTGTAGCGGAGTCTACGGATACATTTGTAATTCTAATTTTAGAAACAGTATACCCTTCTGTTGTTTGGTCCGTATCTTTTGAATATGCGGAAGAGCTAAGTAAAAATATGCAGAGTAAGGTCCAACAATTAATATATCTCAAAAGAAATGCCTCGGTGCGCCTTTTTGAAAGCGAATGACGTTAGAGTTACTTTGAATTAAGTTCAGAATTCAGTTTTTACCTCAATCATTTATATAAAAAGTAATGCAAAAAATGGAAAATAATCATGTCAGTGGCGATTTAGGCATGTATAATTTAGGATTTATCAAATATCGAATATACGTTATCCCAAATGCGGTATATCGTAGTTTCTAAAATTTTGGCAAACCTCTAATTATAAAATACATAACTTTCTATTTAAACACTTCCATGAACTTCGCAGGACGTTTTCGATTTAGATCCAATAAAGTCCATTCAGTGTTTGCTTGGCAGGCAATTTTACCATTCGATAAAAGTATTTTCTGTTCGAAGACTGCTCTTGTGGGAGAAGTTAAAACCAAAGCTGATTCGATTGTAATCTCTTCTGGATAAGAGATCTCTTTTATAAATTTCAGATTCAAATTTAAGATCACGGGGCCAAAACCTTTGTCTGCAAATTCTTCCATGGGAGCTCCCCAATCTCTCATCGCTCTCATTCTGGCTTCGTCCAAATAACCCTGATAATTTTTATTATTCACATGTCTATTTGCGTCTAACTCGTCCCATCTCACATTTAAAGAATGTTTATGGCCTTCTCTGATCTTTTGTGTTTCTACAGTTTCCATGTCCTATTCCTTATGATCCAAAATTTGTATTAGAAATTTATAAAAGTTCTCAACGGGTTCCAAAGAGCCCATTGCTCTACCTACAAGTAGAGCTCCTCTCCAGGAGGATTCCAGAAACAGAGCGAATTCTCTATCCGAGCTAGCAATATTCAATTTTTTGAATGATCTCGCTTTCTGGATGACGGCTACAAGTTGCTCTAAAGCGGCATCAAAATATTTTTTAAGAGGTTTTTGTACGGAAGTTTCAGAGTGTCCCAACTCCTGACCGAATACATTGACTAAACAGGAGACATCTTCTTTCAGTAGTTTTTTCTCTAGTTTAATCCTTTCTTTATATAAATTCAAAAGAGAAAAGATTGGATCTTCCTTTGTCTTTTGAAGGATCTTTTCATTCCATAAAATTGCATTTTCGGAATAATATTCCAAGGTTTCGGAGGCAAAGTCCTGCTTGGTTGGGAAATAATTATAAAAGGAGGCCTTTGGGATTTCGGCCTCATCTGCGATTTCTTGGATACCTGTTGCGGAATATCCGAATTTACGAAAACGATCAATACCTTTCAGGATAAGAGTATGCCTCTTCTCCTTTGCAGATTCAGCACTAATTCTCATACAAAATTAATACGACCGAATGGTCGTATTAATCAAGTCTTTTTTCTTTTTCTAAAATTTTAGATAGTAGGGGAAGAGTTCCTAAAACCAGTAAAACTTCCAAGGCTCCATATAGAATTCCTGTGAATTCAAGGCCGGAGGCCCTGTCGTATATACTGCTGAAGGTTTCTTGGGCGGAAATGGAAACCAAAGGTCCTAAAAGAAATCCCAGGGAGCCGAGTCCAGTGAATACAGTCATCACACTTGCGTTAAAACCGCTGGGTGCAAGTGAAGAAGCAAGTCTCATCGCAGGCACATACATGATCCCTGCACCAATTCCGCAGGCTATCATAGATAAATATAACCCTGAAGAAGTGTTTAAGAAACCAGTGCTTGCTTGCGCGATCCCATAAATGAAAGAACCGATCCAAACTAAAGAGATGGAATTCCATCTTCTGGAAAGAAGTGCAGCAGGAAGAGATAATACACTCATGAGAAGGAACATAACTCCGAAAAGCCCACCTACTTGGCCCGGAGAAAATCCTAGATCTTCTCTTAAATGTAAATTTAAAGAACTTAAAAAATAACCTACAGTGAATCGATCTACAAAATGAAAAGCGATCGGAACAAGTAATAAAGGAGAAAGTGATAATGCTGCTTTTGTTTTTTGCCAGCCTTCCCATTCTAATCTTTTAAGATTACCTTCTTCTAAAAGAAAGAAAGACAGAATTCCCAAAACTAAAAGAATGAACCCTCCTACAAAAAATGGAAGTAGTGGATTTTTATTCCCTAAAAATCCAAGAGATTGTCCGACTCCTCCTCCTAATGTAAGAAGTGTTCCACCTAATCCAAATAAAATTCCTTTATTATAAAAACTAGATGTTTGGTCCTTCTCCTTATCTGAAATACAAGTGAGAAGCAGACCTATCACGAAAATATGTGCTCCTCCCTCCAAAAATCTCAAAACAAAAAGTGAAGAGATATTTGGCATAAACGGGAGAAGGGCGAGCAAAAACGCATCCAATATAGCAAAAGTTCCGATTAATTTTTTTCTGGTCCCTAATTTATCCGATAGCCATCCTGCTAAAGGTGAAAATAAAAAAGAACCAAACATCGCGGAACTTTGGAACCAGGCTACTCCGTATCCGGTTCCACCCAATCTATCTTTTATGATCTCTTTATATACCGGCACGATCATCGTAACCGGAAGCATTGCTAAAAATATAAAGGATAATGTGATCCAGGGAAAAGAATCCGCCCTCAAAGAGGAGGATTCTTTTTTGGCAGATACTTTTAACAAAAATCAGTGCCTCGCAGGACTTGCTAAAACTTCTTCAAATTTGGCTTTGCCTATAGAGGTGATCAAGGTTTCTTCTAACTCGTCGAAAATTTTTCCGTTCAATTTGAAAACTTCGTTAGCCTCTTGAACTATTTTTTCTTTTTCAGAATCAGAGAGAGAAAGAGAATCTAAAGTAGTTCTATATTTATCTTTGAAATCTTTGGGACTGGAAATTTCAGGAAACTCATAAAAGTCCAGACCTGATGTTCCTTCTATCCCTAAAGCTTTAGCAGCTACTCTTTTTAAGATCTGTCCGCCGGAAAGATCTCCTAAATAACGAACATAACTGTGAGCTACTAATAGTTCTGGAGAGGTATTTGCAGTTTCTCTAATATGTTTTACGTAGGCTTCTGTAGCTGGTGTAGTTTTCGGAGAATGTCCTGGTTGGAAAAAATGTGCCAGATCCTTTTCGATCATCCCTTTTCTGTATAATTCTGGGAATCTGATCTTTCCTACGATTGGATGGTCTTTTTTATTTTCCAACTCTTCTTCCATCGCTGCATACACGAAATAAAAAGATTCCAAATGTTTGGCGTAACTTTTGGGTTCTAGTACTCCTTTCATAAAGCAGCGAATGAATGCGTTGTTTTCTGCAATGGTATGAGATTCGGAGGTTCCGTCTCTTAATGCTTGGGCTAGGCTCATGGGGTTTCTCCTGACAATACTGTGACAAATGTCTAATTTTAGGTTTGAGAGTCAATCTCAAAAATGAGAAAAAAGGAGAGGATAGGCAATCTTGAAATCAAAGTTCCTGAAAATTTGTAGTATCTTCGACAAGTGGAGGAGGAGGTGGAGGAATTTGCGGTTTATATCATGCATATTCTGAATTGATACTTTGAAATGAAAATTTGGAAGTTTCTCTGAAAAAGAGAAGTATTAACGTTTAAATATAATTGTTTCTCACTTTGAAATGACGATTTTATAAATATGTCCGTTTTCGAAACGATTCAGCGAATCAACGACTTAAGATCTGAAATTGATGAATTAAGACCCATCCCGCCAGAAATTATTGATCGGATCATGCGAAAATTCCACTTGGATTGGAATTTTCACTCGAATAGCATTGAAGGGAATTCACTTACTTTCGGAGAGACAAAGGCTTTTTTATTGCATGGTCTTACTGCGGCTGGTAAACCTTTAAAAGATCATTTAGATATCAAAGGTCATAAAAAAGCGATTGATGAGTTGGAGGATTTTATTAGATCCAATTCGCAACTTACCGAATTCACTTTGAAAGCTTGGAATAAGTTATTATTGGTCGAGCCTTTTGAACAAAGGATAGAAGATGCTAATGGCAATGTGACTGTTCGGAGAATAAATCCGGGTGTCTATAAGAGTTTACCTAATTATGTAGTAACTGCAACTGGGGAAACTCATTACTTTACAGATCCTATTAAAGTTCGCGATGAAATAGAAGCTCTTTTGGTTAGGTATGAAAAAGACTCGAAAGATGACTTGTTACATTCGTTAATAATTGCATCTCGTATACATTATGAATTCATTAATATCCACCCTTTCGATGATGGAAATGGCAGACTTGCTCGCATTTTAATGAATTTAGTTCTAATGAAAAATGGATTTCCTCCTGTAGTTGTCCGAGTGGAGGATAAGCCGAATTATCTGAGAGCTTTGCAGCAGGCGGATAGTGGAGATTTTGAACCTTTCATTGACTATATTGGACAACAACTAATAAAATCCTTAGAAACAATGTTAAAAGGTGCTAAAGGAGAAAATATTGAAGAACCGAGCGATTTAGATAAAGAAATTCAACTTGTATTAAAGCAAATTGAAGAATCTAAAAAGGATATTGTAAAGGCTAAGAAGGGGGGGCAATATTTACTTTACACATTTAGAAATACGATATTCCCATTACTACAGCAGCTCGAAAAAACTGTTTATAAATTTCATGAATTCTTTCATGAAATTGAAATAGAATCGATTATTAACTTTTATGTAGGGCACCAGAAATCATTTACTGATGTTATAAGTTTCATAGACTGGGTAAATCAAAACGAACGAGGATTGGATCAGATTAGATCTTTTATTTTTATAGGAAGATTGAAAGGATATAAACACTCAATAAAAAGCGGAAACGATCATACTTTCTCTTTAAATTTTAGATTTAACGACTTTAACTATGAGATAGAGACTGGAGCCGGTGAGAAAAAAGAAATTGGATTGTATGACTCCAAAATAGAGCCAAGGAGAATAAATGAAATTTGTCAGGACATGGGGAGAGGAATATTAGATTTTGTTAAAAACATTTCGCAATAGAAAGCCTAATCCTCCATATCCCAAAAGAAATCCTTGTTCGTAAGTTCAGACTCTTCCGTTTTGACAAAGGAATTCCTACCATCTTCTTCCGAAGAAACAGGAAGATCCGAACCTAATCTTTCCAGGTCCTGAGTCTCTCTTTCCCAATATTCTTCTGTTCCGAAATGAGGAAATGCATTTGGGAAAGAAGGATCTTCCCAACGTTTTGCAATCCATGCAGAATAATGAATATAACGCAAACCTCGCAAAGGTTCTACCAAATCGAACCAAGAGTGCCGAAATTCCCTGAACTCTCTGTAGCCAGCCAAGAAGATCTCTCTTTCATATTCAGACGCTGAGTCACCAAAAGGAAGAAGCATCCAAAAATCCTGAACTGCAGGTCCAGTCACAAAATCGTCGAAATCTATAAAGCAGAGCCCGTCTGCGGTTTGTATTAAATTTCCTTTATGGCAATCTCCGTGGATCCTATGGAATGGCATATCTTTGGAAGCTTCGGAGAATGAGTTAAAAATTCGATTAGCGGCTTCCTCATATCTTTTCCAGAGATGTGGGGGTAGGAACTCCTTCTCTTTTAGGAAACATAGTGGTTCCTCTCCGAAATTTCTGAGATTATATTCGACCCTATGTCTTGCCGGTTTAGAGGCTCCAATATTATGGATCCTCGCGAGTAATCTTCCAGCTTGGATTAAATTTTGCTCGTTTAGCTCTTCTACTAATCTTCCTTTTTGGAGCGGCCAGATCGTATAATAAATTCCTTTTGTTTCTCTGACGGTAACTCCGTTTTCTAAAGGTAAAGGAGCTACAACTGGGATCTCTCCTTCTTCCAGCTCTTTTAGAAAGGAATGTTCTTCTAATATTTGATCAAGAGTCCAGCGCGCAGGGCGGTAAAATTTTACTACAAGTCTTCCGCCCTCTTCTAAGCCAACATCATAGACTCTATTCTCTAAACTGTTTAATGCTAGGCAATGACCGGAAACTGAAAATCCAGCATCTTCTACCGCTGATAAAACGGAATCTATATCGAGTCTATTATAGAATTCTTTTCCTGGGATTTCCATTATCGATAGTATTTGAAAATAGAATTATAAAAGCAAGATTCTAATTCTATTAGATAATTTATGAAATCACATCAATAGCTTCTAATTTTTGCCAATGCCTTGTTAGAACTAGAAAGCCTATGGTATATATGAATGTGAGGATTATGAATACAAAGGGTATCAAATATTGATTCGATGTAGCTAGGATCGATTTCGATAATAAAAAAATACCAGGTATTAGAAATAGAATGAATAAATGTAAAAAACTCTTTTTATTTGAAAGCAAAAGTATGAAATGATATATGAGATCTTTGATTCCTCTGCTCCCGAGAATGATTGCGGCACCTCCTTGAAAAAATACAAAAAAGAAATCCGAGGCCAATGAATTCAGGGCCAGTATGAACTCAGAGTTCGCATTTACAACAAGCATGCTTATTATTCCAGTAAATATGGAACCAAGGAGCATTCTTAGTAGAATGTAGATAATAGCGTAGATTGATAGAATTCCAAAAATCTTTCCAAAAGAAATTTCTCTGTCTAGATTTTTGTGAAGCGTCAATTGTATTAGTGCCTTTAAATAAAAGAAAATAAAGGGTAATGGAAATGAAAGGGCAAAAGGAATAACGTAAAGGTTCCCTTCCCCGTAAACAGCTTTAGTAAAAATATCGGAAGTTATGAAGAAAATAAATCCTAGCAATAGTGGAAAAGAGATAAGTAAATACTTATTTCTAATCGCTTCTGAAAAAACTTGTTTGTAATCGTTCATGAATAATTTACTCTAAGGCTTGTGTGAATCTTCTTGGTATTTTGCAAATTTTATTAAATCTGGCAAGAAAGTAAATAGACTGTTAGTCTCCCGCGAGTAACTTTCTTCTTAAACCAGTAAACTCTTTCAGGATCGCGCCCAAGAATAATTCTTTTTTGCGGTCTTCGTCTAGTTTATCTTTATGGCGGAGAATATACACTTCTGTTTTTCGGATTAAATATCTTAAGTCTTCCCATTTTCCCAATGTATTTTTGAAAAGAGAAAGTAGATCTGCATAAACTTCTTCTTTTTTTTCCGGTTTAGAAAATTCGTTTTTGATCTTATCTATCGTTTCTAATAATTCTTTTTTAAAATCTGCAGGAGATCCTACCAGAATTTCCTGGATCAATTCGGGTTTCCAAGCGGGAAATTCTTTCCAGAAGTATTGATGGTTCTGGAATCCATTTAGGATTTGAGTTGCTTCTTCCGGTCCTATGTTCTTCGCGTTTTCTATTTTGGCACCTTGGGTATTTACATTATAAACTGGAAAGTCCAAGGAATTAGAAGATTCTTCAAACCAATGTCTGTATAAGTCTAGTACATAATCCGTTAATACTTCTCCGCCAGTGACAGATGGAACATATCTTGTGTCCCTTTTTCGAACTACTGCTTCATTGATTTTTTCTAAACTTGTTTTTCTAGTAAGTAAGGTAAGCCATTTTTCGTTATGATGGGTCCCAGTAGAATGGATCTCTCTGCCTGAATAAGCCAAATCCTGTCCCACTAAAAAGCAGGGTTGACATCCGAGACTTCTTAATAAGTCGAATGCAGTTGTTGCAACACTTCCACCGGATTGAACATCTCCAATTGAGCCGAGGAGTGATTCTGCACTGGAACTTCCTGCAGTTGCTTCTCTTTTTAATTCTCCGGAGGCATCTACCAAATATTTTGCAGTGATACTATGGACCACTGACCTAAATTTTAGATTTCTTAATATAGGAGGAGAGCTGACTAAGTCTGCAAATAATGGGATTTGTGATGTATCTTCCCCTAAAAAATGGAATACAGAATGAGTTTGAGCATCTAATGTCATTACTCCATCTGGTATGATCCCGTATTTGAGTAATACCTTGAGAGAAGTATCACAGGACATTACAAAAACCTTATCTCTGATACTTTTGATCCATTCACATTGCCTGCGTAAGTTTGGTCCTGCAGATACAAGTAGGGAAGGTGTTCCGTTAAATTTTTCTTTTAAGGATTCTATTTTAGTTCTAGGACTTGGTGGTGATAAAAAATTTGCAGTGTTTACAAGAGAGTTTCTGACCCAAATTCTTTCGAATTCAAATTTGGTAAGTAGATCGCTCATCTTAGAAGATAAAATTTTTCGAAGTCTTATATCCGTTTCTGCATAGAACATTTCTTCTAAGGAAACACTTGCTGCATTCCTGAGGATTCTAATGCCTGAAACTCTTTCTACAGGGAGCGATTCCAAATAATTCCAAAGAAGAGAAAGTGAATTTTCTCCTAAGAACAAATGTCTTCCTGGGACTTCCATCACTGGCTGCAACCATTCTCCCCAAAGGGGAAAGAGCAGATCCCTGTCCTTATCTATGAGTAATAAAATTTGTCCCGGTTCTAATTTGGATTCTACCTCTCGGATCAAATGTGGATTCCCGAGCCCTAAAACTGCGACTAGATCTGTGGATTGAATGGAAACCGAATCTAATTGTCGTTTTGCCTGGGTAAAAGGAGAAACTGAACTTGCTAATGCTCTCCCTTTTTTGGAGAGAAAGAACTCATTTTGGTTTTTTGCCGCTTCCAGTCGGAACTCCAACATTTCTGTGGGAGGATTTTGGAAATACAGGCTGAGATAGGGCTTTTTCCCGAATATTTCTCTTGTTTTTTCCGGGAGATCGTGGGACATAATACTCCTAAGCATTCCAGAGTCCGCCCGATTCTGGTCACTTGCAATCAATTTCCCAAAGAAACACAAAAATACATGTATCTCAAAAGCCTGAATATTGTTGGATTCAAGACCTTTGCGGACGAGACAGAAGTTCTCCTCGATCCGGGATTTACCGCAGTTGTAGGACCTAATGGTTCCGGAAAATCGAATATAGTCGACGCTTTAAAATGGGTCTTCGGCGAAAAATCCGCCAAAGGTCTTCGCGGTGATAAGATGGATGATGTCATCTTTCACGGTTCAGAAGCTCGTAAGCCTGCGGGTTTCGCAGAAGTCAGCGTAATTTTCGATAATTCTTCCAAACTTATCAAGATGGATTATCCAACCATCAAATTGACCCGCAGATTATACGCGGATGGAAATAACGAATATTTAATAAACGATTCTCGTGTGCAGCGTAAGGAGATTGAAAAGATCCTGCTCGATACTGGTATCGGAAAATCAAGTTATTCTATCATGGAACAAGGAAAGGTAGATCGTATCCTTCATTCCAAACCGGAAGAGAGAAGACTGATCTTCGAAGAGGCCGCAGGTATTTCCAGATTCAAAATGGAAAGACAAGAGGCTCTCAAAAAACTTTCCGACACCAACCAAAACCTTCTTCGTATCCAAGACATTATGAATACAATGAAGAAGGAGATGGAAGTTAAGGAAAAACAAGCAGAGAAGGCAGAAGAGTATTTTAAACTCAAACAAGAGCTGGATGAGACTGATAAGATCATCCGTTACATTAAATTTTCTACTTTGACTAAGAAGCATGAGACTTCTGAGAATGAATTAAAAGAAATTAAAGAAAAGAACGTAGTCCTACTTGAAAGAATTTCTGCGGAAACTGGCAGGATCGAAGAGTTAGATCATCATAAGTCCGACTTAGAGAAAAAGGTCGCAGAGATTGACAAAAAACTTTTGGATCATCTCACCCAAACCCAGATCCAAAAGGACAAGGTTGAGAGCAATAAAGGTATTATTCTAGATTATTCTGATCGTATTTCAGATATTAGAGAGTCCTTAACTAAGGAAGAATCTGCTCAAAGTCTTCTACAGATCGATAAAGAAAAATTCGAAAAAGACGCAATTGATCTGGAAGGAGAAAGTAAATCCTTAGAGCTTGGAATTGAAGAACTTCGTAAAAACAAAACTGAGATCGAAGCAAAGATTGAAGCAGAGAATACTTCTATCCAAGAGAAGGAAACTAAAATTCTCTCCAATGACAAACGACATGTGGAGCTGAGAGAAAGGCTAAAAGAAGTTATCTTCGATCTAATCTCTCAATTAGAATCCCGCAAAAAAGAAGCCCAATCCACAGAAGAAGAAAGAAATCGTCTGAAGGAACTCCTACTGGGAGAAGCAGATCGTATTCATTCTGTAGAAACAGAACTTAAAACCGCTTTAGATTCGTATACTGGAGAAGAGACTAAAAATAAACTCTCTTACCTCGCAGGAAAACTAGAAACTGAAAAGTTCAGATCTCAATTGGGAGAATATTTCTCCTTAGAAGATAGTATCCGCAGTTTATTATTCGATAGAGATGGATTTTTATCTCAGAAAGAAGGTTTAGACCAAGAGATAGAAGATCTGATCTTAGAGAACGAAAATCTAACTCGTTCCATCAAAGAATCCGGATTGGCCATTGAATCTCTCCGAGAAGAAGCAGAGAATATCCGTGAAAAAATCGTATATTTAGAAAAACGGATCTTGGAGTTGAACTCTGAGAAGAATGCTAAGTTAGAATCCGCTAAGTCTCTTACTGTAAGGATAGAAGAGACCCAAAAAAGGATTATAGCAGCTCAAGAATCTATCAAAACGCTCGGTGTTAAAAAAACAGAATTCGAAAAAGAAGTGATCGAACTAGAACAACAGATCGAGAACAGATACAATGAATTTTTGGAAATGAGCCGTGCTTTAGATTCTGAAAAAGAAGCACTTCGTAATATTGTAAAAGAGATCCAAGGTCTTAAAAACGAAATCCAGAAAAACCAAGAAGATTATAAGAACTTATTCCCAATTTTAACCGAAAAGGAAAAAGCAGTCTCCGTTTATAAGGTCCAATTGGAATCTTTCTCAGAAGAATTGTATAATGATTATTCTATTTCTGAGCAGGAACTTGCTGACGAGTTCAAAGATAGAAAGCCTGAAAAAGGGGAAAGTGAGACAAAACTCAAACGTTTGAAGTCCGACATCCAGATGCTCGGTTCTATCAATCCTCTTTCTATCGAAGAATATAGGAATGTAAAAGAGATCTACGAACATCATCGCACTCAAAAAGAAGATATCGAAAGATCTAAAAATGATATCACTGAGATCCTGAAAAATATCAACGAAGAGTCTGAAAAACTTTTCAGAGAAACATTCGAGAGGATCAGAGAAAATTTCCAGGAAACATTCTCCACTCTGTTTAACGGAGGAAAAGCAATGCTTGAACTCGTGGACGGAGAAGACAGCCTAAACGCTGGTATCGAGATTATGGCAGAGCCTCCTGGCAAACATGTCCAAAACTTGAGATTGCTTTCCGGCGGGGAAAAATCCTTAACTGCAATCGCGCTATTGTTTGCGATCTATATGGTAAAACCTTCTCCATTCTGTTTCTTGGATGAGATAGATGCTGCACTCGACGAGGCGAATAAACTTCGTTTCTGCCAAATCTTGGATAAGTTCAAGGACAAGTCTCAGTTTGTAGTAATCACTCACGCTCAGTCTACGATACATAGGGCAAATTCCATTTTCGGAGTCACAAACGAAGAGCCTGGAATTTCTAAAATTATCAGTTTGAGACTGGACGAAGCTAGAGATTTTGCTGGAAGAGTGACCGAAGCAGTATAATCTGGAATCGTGGTAGAATCAGACGATCTAATCATCGCAGGCAGAAGGTTCAAATCCAGGCTGTTTTTGGGCACTGGCAAGTTCTCTTCTGGCTCTGCTTTGGAACAAGCAATCCATTCTTCTGAAACGGATATAGTGACTGTTGCTCTGCGTAGAGTTGATCTGTCCTCAACTGAAGATGATATTCTCACCAAGATTGACCGGGAAAAAATATTACTTTTACCTAATACAAGTGGCGCAAGAGACGCAGAAGAAGCTGTCCGACTTGCAAGACTTTCCAGAGAACTGGGTGGAGGCGACTGGGTAAAACTAGAAGTGACTCCTGATCCAGTTTACCTTCTTCCTGACCCGATCGAAACCTTGAAAGCCGCAAAGATCCTTGTTAAAGAAGGATTTAAGGTTTTACCTTATATAAACGCAGATCCAATTTTATGTAAACATTTGGAAGAAGCAGGATGCGCTACAGTTATGCCTTTAGGTTCCCCGATCGGAACCAACCAAGGGATCCGTACCTTGGCAAATTTAGAAATTATCATAGAACAATCTAATGTGCCGGTTGTCGTGGACGCGGGGCTTGGTCTTCCTTCTCACGCCGCGCAAGCAATGGAATTGGGAGCAGATGCGGTCCTTGTAAATACTGCAATTGCAATCGCAAAAGATCCCGCAAAAACTGCATACGCATTCAAACTGGCAACGGAAGCAGGAAGAATTTCCAGATTATATTCCAATTCTGGATATTCCATATCCAAAAAAGCAGCAGCTTCCAGTCCTCTTACTGGATTTTTAGAAGAAGAATCTAGAAATGTACACGGAGTTATTTGATAAAATCTCCTTCTTAGAAGCGAAGGAAAGAGTATTATCTAAATCTAAATTAGATATAGAATCAGCACTTCATAGTTCCCATTCCGGAAAACCACTTAATTTTGAAGAATATTTATCCTTATTAAATCCTTTAGCCGATCCTTATTTGGAAGAAATGGCAGAGTGCGCTCTGGGTTGGACCAAAAAAAGATTTGGAAATACGATCTCTCTTTATATGCCAATGTATCTTTCCAATGAGTGCAGATCTTCATGCGTTTATTGTGGATTCAGTTTTGAAAATAAAATTCCCAGAAAAACTTTAAATGAGTCTGAGATCCGGGCCGAGTCGGAAGTCCTATATTCGAAAGGGATCAGACATCTTCTAATATTAACTGGAGAAGAATATTCTATCACAAATATAGAATATTTGAGATCTGCTATGGCTATCTTAAAATCTTATTTCGACTCTATCTCCATAGAAATTTATCCTATGGACCAGGAAAAATACGAGGTATTGATTGGAGAAGGAGTCGAAGGTCTTGTTGTCTACCAGGAGACTTATGATCCGGAGGTCTATTCCAAATATCATCTGCGTGGAATGAAAAAGAATATGAGATACCGACTGGATGCTCCTGACAGAGGGGGTCTTGCTGGTTTCAGACGTATGGGAGTCGGTGCATTACTTGGACTTTCTGATCCGTATGGAGAAATGTTCCGTTTAGGAGAACATGCATATTACCTTTCTAAAAAATATTGGAGAACTACAATCCAAATCTCTCTTCCTCGCATGAGACCCGCAGAAGGTGAGTTTGATAAGGCTATATTTGTTTCTGATAGAGAGTACGTTCGGTTCTTATTTGCACTTCGACTTTTTTTACCTGATAGCGGACTTGTTCAATCCACAAGAGAATCTATTCGTATGAGAAATCATCTCGCAGGAATGCCTATCACTCATATGTCTGTCGAATCCAGGACGGATCCTGGAGGTTATTCAGGTGGAGAGGAATTAAAACAATTCGAGATAGAAGATACTAGAAAGATCGAAGAATTTACTGAGATGTTAAGGAAGAAGGGACTGGATCCAGTCTTTAAGGATTTCGACCGGGCATTTTTTCAAGTACCCGATCGAATTGGTTAAGGATTATTTTTTACCTTTATAACCGTCTACCAAGCAGCTATTAAAAGCTGTACATTGGCCTGAATGAGTTTCATAACAAGAAGTAACTGCTGAATAATTTTTGCGGCAGGTATTTAAACAGCCAGCTCCCACTTTTTGTTTATCTGCAGCGCTAAGCTTTTTTTGGCCTTCTACACAGTTTGTATAAAAATCACAGATCTGGTTGCATGCTTGGCTTTGAGCGGAAACCGAAGAGAATCCGGTGAAAACCGTAGCGAGCAAGATTAGGGTTGCGAGGATTGTTTTTTTCATAGATGTGTTTTCTCCAAAGGACCTAGCGACGCAGGGATTCGAACCCCGGACCTGCGGATTATGATTCCGTTGCTCTAACCAGCTGAGCTACGTCGCCGTTATTCCTAGGAAATACCTTAAAAGGTATTTACCGGTCATTTTTTTTGAAATACCGGCCTTGTCAAAGATTTCTCTCCGGGAGATTAGAAACCTTTCCTAGGCTAAACTGGCCCTATATTCTTTAGTCAGACCTTTGTCCGATTAGAATGTTCCAGCTTTCGGGTGTTTTTCCGTTCCCTTTTTGTTCGGAATTTGGTAAATTTTTTCTTTCTAAGAGAAGATTTTCGAGGCGAGTCTGTAATGTTTTTCCTAAATTTTCCCACTCTGATATTAGCTCTTCTGGAAAGGAAAGTTTAGAATGAGAATCTATATGGGAGAGAAGGTCAGGGATCAGTTTTTCCTCTATCTCCTTCTTCCTGAGTTGGAAATGTTCGGATAGATCTTTTTGAGAATGTGAATATTCTTCTTCTAATCTTTTGAGAAGGTATCTGTCTGTTCTGCCTGAATATTTATCTAGCAAATGGACGACCTTTTCTTCAAAGATCGCTTCCATTCCTATATCTGTTTTAGGATGAAATTCTTTCTCAGTCCATTCTTTCAATTTATTTAATATATCTTTGTGTTGGGGTCTTTCTTCTATAAAGCGAGAAACTAATTCTTCGTAAGCTTCTGCAAGAACACAAGAGAGTATCAAAAGTTGTAGTCCGAATGAAAAATAGATCTTCGGTTTAAAAATAAATCCTTTCTCAGATTCAATTTTTCCAAAGGCAGATAATAGGGAGAAGTATTTGGAATCTGCTCTTTTAAATAAAAACTTTTGGATTGAGACTTCTAATTCGGAAGAAGAGTTGGATACTAATTCGTATTCGCTGATCTCTCTGATATCTGTCAAAGATCCTACAAAAAAAGCCTTAGCTAAGGAGAAAGAGGAAGAATATCTTTTTCCATTTTCTCTTCTTCCCCATAATTTTTTTTCTAATAGTAGAGAATTTGAATGTTTCTCTTCTTCTTTCCAAACAATCTCAGGGATTGAATGGATCTCTTTTTCGAAAATTTTACTTAGTAACTCTTCGCATTTTTCTATTTTTTCTAAAACATGAATATAAGAGTCTGTTAAGCTTTTTCCTTCCGAGGTCCAGAAGCATAGTTTATTTCCGAATAATACAGGAGGGAGTAAATAGGAGAAGATAACTGAATTTGGGATCTCCACATGAGTATGAACCGAATAAGAGGGAAGGGTAGAAAGTAACCCGGAAGAGGGAACCCATTTTTCCAACGGTACTAGATAGTATTCTTCTGCTCCATTTTCCTTTGCCCATGCCAACACAGATTGAAAATATTCTTTAGAGTTAGGGATTCCTGTTTGGGTATCTCTCCCGTCTGAGAAAGAAAGTTCGGATGGACTAGGCCATTTGGCAAGGGTCTGCATGGTTTCTCCCATGATTATATTTTGAGCGTAGTGTACCAAACTAGCGCAAGACAAAGGTCAGATAGATACAAAACCTTAGGGTTTAAAATTCTATCGAATCCGCCTATTCGGAGTTTTTTACTGATTGCCTCAGGTTCAAGGATTTTTAGCCTGAGCATGGACTGCTTTTCAAGGGGCTCCTTCTTTTTTTATTGGGAGAGAAGATACTTGCAAGATGGGTATTAGGATTTGGCACATCTCTTGCATAAGCTTAAGCAGGACACGCTTTCCGCGTGCGAATTAGAGACCCCTAGTACAAAGATATAGGAGATAAGTATCAATGGCGAAAAATGCCGCAGAAGTGATCGCTTTCGCAAAAGCGAACAAGATTCTTTTCTACGATTTCCGTTTTACGGATATTAAAGGAGCTTGGCACCACGTTTCTTACCACGTAGATTCAGTAGAAGAAGACACTCTAAAAGGACTTCCTTTTGACGGTTCTTCCATCCCTGCTTGGCAGCCGATCCATAAATCGGACATGCAGTTGATCCCTGACCCAACTTCCATCTTTTTGGATCCGTTCACTGCAGACCCTACTCTTGTAGTATTCTGCGATGTTTGGGACATCTATAAGAACCAAGCTTACGAAAAATGCCCTCGTTCCATCGCTAAAAATGCGGTGAAATACCTGAAAGATACCGGGATCGGCGACACTGTATATTTCGGACCAGAAAATGAATTCTTCCTTTTCGACGGTTTGAAAGTAAGAGACGCGATCAATATCCAATACTATGAATTGGAATCTTCCGAAGGTATTTGGAACTCTCACACAGATATGCCAGGTTCCATCAACACTGGACACCGTCCAGGAACCAAAGGTGGTTACTTCCCAGTAGCTCCAGTGGATTCTCAAGTGGATCTTCGTGCTGATATCGTTAAAACTCTTCATAAGATCGGAATGGAAACTTTCGTGGTTCACCACGAGGTTGCTCAGGCTCAAGGAGAGATCGGAGTTAAATTCGGAACTCTTATTGAAGCAGCTGATAACGTTCAAAAACTGAAATATGTTGTTAAGAACGTAGCTCACAAATGGGGAAAAACTGCTACCTTCATGCCTAAACCTCTTTACGGAGACAACGGTAACGGTATGCACTGCCACCAATCTATTTGGAAAGATGGCAAGAACCTATTTGCAGGAAACGGATACCAGGGCCTAAGCGAGCTTGCTCTTAACTATACTGGTGGTGTATTGAAGCACGGAAAAACTGTAGCTGCTTTCACTAACGCTTCTACTAACTCTTATAAGAGACTTCTTCCAGGATTCGAAGCTCCTGCGATCTTAGCTTACTCTGCTCAGAACCGTTCCGCTTGCGCGAGAATTCCGTTCGTTAGCGGTGAAAAAGCTAAACGTGTTGAGTTCCGTTTCCCAGATTCTTCTGCGAACCCTTATCTTGCATTTGCAGCATTGCTTATGGCAGGACTTGACGGGATCCAGAACAAGATCGATCCGGGACCACCTCGGGAAGAAGACTTGTTCGAACTTTCTCTGGATGAGATCCGCGAGAAAGGAATCCAACAAATGCCTCACACTCTTAGAGAAGCAGTTGAGCATATGTTGGCTGGTAAAGAAATTTTCAAAAAAGGAAATGTATTTACTGAAGAGTTCATCCAAACCTACAAAGCTTACAAATTCGAAACCGAAATTTGGCCTTGGGAAGGACGTCCTCACCCATTCGAGTTCCTTACTACTTATTCTTGCTAATCGTAAGAATTCAGTATGGATTAAAAAACCCCGAGAGATTTCTCGGGGTTTTTTTATGGGCACGCAGAGACGCTGAGCCGCAGAGAGGTGTGAGACTTAGCTAAGGTATCTGATCTAGATTTGGTTTATCTGCTTCTGGGTATTTTGCCAGATAGGCGCCCACAGTTTCTCTTTTTTTAGTCAGCCTTTCTCTATGATCTGAAATGATCTGCCCAAAATCCAATTTGCCTGTGATGATCTCATATCTTTCTGTTTCTATAGTTCCTAGATCCAGATCATAATCGATCTCAGAAGCCTGGTCGGCGTATTTTCTGGAAGCTTCCCAATAAGGAATGGCCTCTTTATAGAATGCGTCAGCTACCTCGAAGGATTGTTTTAGCTCGTGTGCAAAATCCAAATTATAAAAATATAAATGTCTTTTATCGAATTGAGAAGCAATCCTCATATAGGATCTCATGATTTGCAAATTCATATGCATAAAGATCAGGAGTCTATATTTATGATATTCTTCTTCGTTAGTTACTCTGCAGAGTGCGTTTCTTGGATGGCGAAATCTTTTTTGTAAACCAGCTTTTAGGAAGAATATATTCCTTCTAAGTTCATTTTCTTTATAATGAAGTTTGAGGCCATACATCTCATAATAATCTTCTAAAAACTTTGGCTCCCATTTATGGAGTTTATAAGGAACCCAGTCGGAAAACTTGGTATATACGCCATTCTTCTCGTATTCATAATTATAATCTAGATCTGGTTCCGTGCTAATAGAGACAGGAATTGGATTCAAATTTTGTAATATAGGGGAGAAGAGCAGAAAGACTAGGGTGATAGCTCTGGCTATGTGTTTTGTCTTTCTAAGCATTCTATCTTATTCTATCGGCCTTTCTACACAATCCTGGACGGAAAAGAAGTTTCGGAACATTCTACTTTAACAGAGGGAATGCCGATTTGTCATATTAAATGAGGAATTTTGGTTTCAAAAAGCGACCAAGGATTAAAAAATATTAGAAAATATCAAATAAATTGTTTACAAAATCTGTTAAACTCCGATTTATATCCGCTATATTGGATTTTAATCCAAAATAAGGGACTCCCTATATGTTAAAAAATACAGTTACGAGCCGACAGAGTCGGAACAAAAAATATTCACTCTTGCCAGTCCGACTCTTTTTGTCTTTCGGACTTTTAGGATTAGGGACCCTTTGGGCCCAAGGCGCAGAGCCTTCTAAGCCAGCAGATACTGTGACTCAGGCTGAGCCTACTCCAGTCAAGCCTACTGCTACTGAAGAGAAGACTACTGCTCCTTCTACCCAAACTCCTGCTGCTAACGCGGATACTAAGGACAAAGATAAGGAGAAGGATAAAATTCCTGCTGCTCCATATAAAAGTCCTTGGAAAGGTAAGTTAGATGGGGAATTGCTTGGAACTTTACTCTTAACTCCTGAACACCAAGATTCAGTTAAAAAAAGTTCTAATCTTTGGATCACTGATAACCTTCGTTTTGGTTTGCAGATCCGTCCTAGATTCGAAAATTTTAATAACCAAGATTTTGATAAGTCCACAAGTGATTCCAAGAACTACGTTACGCAAAACAGCCAGTTCTGGACTCTTTTAGATATCAATGAATCCTTTGCGGTAAAATTGACCATCCAAGATACTCGTCTGTATGGACAATATAAAGACCCAAGTGGAACTGGATACGGTCCAACTTCTTTTACAAATTCTATCGGAACAGCATATGCTCCTGGTAGCCAGGTCCCAGTAAAAAATAATACTGATATCCGAGAAGCTTATGTGATCTGGAAAGATTTTCTTCCTTATACAAAATTGTATTTAGGTCGTCAGGTCTTCTCTTATGGAGATTCCAGGATCATAGGTGCTCGTAACGATAGCCAGATCGGTAACTCTTTTGATGGAGTTAGAGTGGCCTTCGATACTAAGACTTGGTCTACTCATGCTGGTTATACTGTTCTTGCAGAAGAGAGTAATGGTCCTAACGGATTTGTAACTGCAAATAGCCAGAAAGTTGGTGGAGCAAAATCTCTTAACGATACATATCTTGCTTTCTTATACAATACTTGGAAACCTTCTGAAGAGTTAGTGTTAGATATTTATGAGATTGGTGTTATCAAAAAGTATAATACTACTACAGCTACTGGTCCTCTTGTAGATCCAAACGAAAGAACAAACGGTAGAGACAATTTATTCACAACCGGTATTCGTTTGAGTAACAGAACAGCTTCTGGCAGAAGTCTTCCTGCAGGAAAATCCTGGGACTGGGGTTTAGAATACGCAGCCCAAACAGGAAGTACTGGCCAAACAATAGATGCTTCTTGGGATACTCTGAATACTCAAATCGGATCTGGAACAAACAAACATGCCGCTTACAAGGAAACTGTTCAGCATGACGCATCCTTCTTCTTAGCTCAAACAGGATATAACTATAAAGGTTTCCGTGTGGGAGTTCAATTTGCAAGAGCTTCCGGGGATCCGAATAGAGCTGACGGAAAATCCGCAACCTGGGATCCTTTATTTGCTACAAGATCCGGTGGATTCCCTTATTTCGATTCAGGGAACGGTATCGCAAACGCTGCTTTCTGGGCGAACGTAAGAACTTCTTCCATTCATCTTCAATATTATGATGATACCTGGGGAAGATTCATTTTCGCAATTTACGATATTCGCAAGGACAAAGTCCAAGACGCTTGGTATGACGGTAACAGGAACGCGGTTACAGGAAGCTCAGGATTCGATGCAAACGGAGATTTCCTTGCCAACAAAACTGTTACAGGAAGCACCGAAAACTATGCCAATAATCCCTTCCTGAAAAATTGGCAACCTGGACACAGACTTTTGTTAGAATATGACCTGATTTATATCAAGAAGGTCAATGATTACTTCTCTATTTGGGCGGGAGCTACTGTTCTTTACGCTGGAGACGCGATCAAAAACCAAAAACAATTCAATATCGATAGAAATAGTACCTATTTCTCACTCACACTTCAGTTCGCCATCTGAGGTAGATCCTTCTCGAGCCCGGTCTTTTTTTAGAAAAGGATCGGGCTTTTTCTCTCCTTTCTCCCATTCTAACTCGTCCAAACAAGTACGGACCAAATCTAGGGTGTCACCGATCCGGGAATTCAGGATTGACCATACTTTTAGAAATCGCAACTTGGTTTCGAGGTAATGGAACCGATAATGAATCTTAGGAGAAAGACAAATCCTATTTGGGTCTAATCGTTCATCTCATGAAGAAAATTCGGATCCTTCTCTCCTCAATGTTTGGCCTAAGAGCCGGACTTCTAATATTCTTCTTTTTCCTAACTAGCTCCTTGCAAGCCCAGTCCCAGGTAGTTTCTGAATCCTGGATGTCTTCTCTCAACAAATGGTTGGAGACGGGAATTTCAGGCTCAGAGTTCGGATTTCATTCCGCAATTTTCCTGATCCTGGGTGGACTTTGTGCAAGTCTTCTTCCTTGTGTTTATCCTTTGTATCCAATCACGGTCGGGATCATACAAGCAAGGGGAGAAACCGCTACGAACAAAATGTTCCATCCTCTGGTGTATTATGCTGGGCTTGCTTCCATGTATTTTTGCTTCGGACTCGTGGCCGGAGTTTCAGGCGGCGCATTTAATACTGTTCTAAGATTTCCGGGAACAAATTTATTCTTAGCCGTAATTATCTTTTTATTGGGACTTGCTTCATTAGGAATTTTGCATTTACCAATTTTTCCCGTGAAAGAATGGAAAGGATGCCAAGGCTGGAAGGGAACTTTCCTTCTGGGAATGGGAGCGGGTTTTTTATCTTCTCCTTGTGTTGGTCCGATCGTAGTTGCGATTCTCATCCAAGTAACTGCTGGAGTCCAAAGTATTAGTGCTTATTCTTTAGCGGTTTCCGCATTCAAGATGGCGCTATTCGGACTCGGTTTAGGATTGCCGTTTTTATTTTTAGGTGTATTTGGACTTTCTCTTCCTCGTGGAGGAAAATGGACTAGATGGATTCAGATCGTTCTAGGATTTGTGGTCTTCTACTTTGCTTGGTCTTATTATAATAAGGCAATGCAATTATGGTCTGTTCCTACTGATTTGAGCCTTGGGATCTTGGCTGCTTCTCTAGGAGTTTTGGCCACAGCATATTTTTACCAGTCAACATCACTTCTTCGCACAGAAAGAATGAAGAAGGCATTACTTCTTACTGGACTGATTTGTTCTAGCGCGATCCTGATCCGACTTGCAGGCTGGGGAGTTGTTCCTGGCGTTATCAAGAAGGATCTTGTAGAAGAGCATGGAAATCTAGAGTGGCATAGAATTTCTGATACAGCATTCGAAACTGCTCGGAGCGAAGATCGTTTGGTATTCGCAGATTTTTATGCAGATTGGTGTTCTAATTGTAAGGCCTTCGAAGAATTGACCATCTCTGACCCTAATTTAAACCAAGCTCTTGGTAAAACTATTCTTCTAAAAATTAAGGACGATGATAAGGATTTTCTAATATATGAGAATGATCCTAGATTTCCTGAATTAAAAATCGGGCTTCCATTCTTTGTGATCTTCTCTTCCGATGGGAAGGTTCTTTTTAAAACTACGAATTATTTGAATACTGCAGATATGATCAGAACGATCAAAGGTGAGAAGTTCCACGCCTCAGGTGAATAGCTCAAAGGGTTCGCACAGAGCACACGGAGAACGCAGAGATAAGTTTGTTAGAGTTCCTATATTACAATCTTATAAACTTGCAACTTGGAGTAAAAACAAAACCCTCTGTGACCTCAGTGCTCTCCGTGCGAAATAGTTTTCATAACCTTAAGCTGGGACTGGTTCCTTCTCCCATAGTTTCCATTTCACTAAGAAATATAGACCAACCAGTATGATCGCGATCGATACATACTGAGATTGAGAAAATCCGTGCCAGTAATATCCATTTAAGAAGGTAGTGGTTTCTCCGTTCACTCCTGGAATGTTTGCTTGGATAGGAGGATCAAAGAATGGGATCACTGCCTTATTCACTCTTAAGAATTCTATCGCTAATCTTGCAAGTCCATGTAAAACTAGATACTGAGCACCTAAGCTAAACTTTTTGAAGTTTTGGAATCTCGCCCATTTTTGGAAGTACATGAAGAATAGAAAAGATACTGCTGCTTCCATGACCGGAGTATTCCAAACTGGAACACCACTTGGAACTGCGCTTGTTGGCCAGTAGGTGAATGTTAAGAGAGGAATATGCTGGTGAGTTGCAAATCCATAACAACCATCTCCTGAAACAAAACATCCCAATCTACCGATTGCATAACCTAATGCCATGCTTGGAATTGTAGCGTCCAAGTAAGCTTTTACATCCAATTTGTTTTGGATCATGTATAAGCTGATGAATAAGATCCCAAATAGGAATCCTCCATAAAATACCAAACCGCTTCCGGAGAATAAACTGGACCAAAGCCCAGGACGACCAGGAAAGCCGTAAAAATGTGTGAGTGGATACAGGTATATTCCGTCAAAACCAGGAGTATCTACGAAAATCTGGTCCCAGATCTCGAATATAAAAAATATCTTAGCACCTACGAATGTTCCGAAAACTCCTAAGATCAAAAGCCAATCTGCATGAGATGGTTCTAATTTTCTTCTTTCAAGTTCTTTTGGTAGAAGATAGGAAGCCGCTAAGAATGCGATGACTACTAAAATGCTGAATGTGGAAATTCCTTCCCAATCGCTGCTGATCGTGGCTTGAACGAGTCGTTTTAACCAATCGATTTCTATGACTTTATACATGGTTCCTTCTTTGGATCTTTTTTCCCTTATATTCGTTCCCCGAATCGGGAAAGTTTCGGAGAGATTAAAATTTATTCCATATTTACGAATTCTGCAGGGTCCATAGGAGGATCATAACCTATATGGACTTCGTAATGTACGTGAGGCCCTGTGGCCTTTCCTGTGGATCCTACATTACCTATATGCTGGCCTCTAGTAACTAATTGTCCTTTTTCTACAAAGACTACGGAGCAGTGTCCATACACTGTATAAAATCCGTTCAAGTGATTGATGCGGATACTTTTTCCGAGTCCACCTGCAGATTGTCCATTATCTTCTATCACGCCTGGAGCAGTTGCATAGATAGGAATTCCTTCGCCTGCAGCAAAGTCTATACCTGAGTGGAACTCTCCCATCTCTACTAAACCAAATGGATCCACTCTTCCTCCAAAGGTAGAAGTCACAAATCCTACTCCAGGTTTTAAAGGGCGACCTCTTGGCATCGCGTATAGAATGGATTCTCTTTCTTCCAAATAATCAAAAGCGTTTTGGAAGGCATGTTTTATCTTGTATAATTCAATATTTCTTTCTGCAAAACCTTCGACTGTATCGGAATATAAATCCATGTTAGTCGAAGATTCTGGAACATTCTTTTTCAAACTAAACTCAGGTACATAATCGAAGGTGAGAATTCTTTTCCAGGGAACTTCTTCCCAAGCGACTAGATTTAACTGCTCCGTCTTTCTTTCTAATCCGGAAATTTCTTTCTTAGCGTCTTTGAGAAGAGAGTTATAATAAAGAAATAGCCCGACATTATTGTCAGTCTCTCTGATCAACTCCCGATTTGGTACAAAGAAGAAGTTCATGTACACCACAAATGCACTTGCGAGCAGAAAAAGTAGGACAGAAAGTACTCCTAAGAATGCGGCCATGAAGACACTTAGCTCCACGTTCAGCACTGCTTCGTGATCGTGAGGTACAAGCAAAAAAGAAATTTTGCGAGAGCCTTTTTCTTTGATTTTTAGCCAGGAAGAACGTAGGCGAAGATACTTGATCTTCAGCCTTTCTGCGGCTCTGGGGCGGTCTTCGAACTTTGCCTCGTTGTTCATAGATTTTTACTTGCAGGTAGGGGTCCGACGGGGATTATAGGACTTAACTATCCCATCATATGAAATTTCTGTCCAATCTCTTCAAGAAAAAAATAGGATCCGTCGACGACATTCTTATTTATCCGGAGGGAAAGAGATTTTACCGGGATGCTCACCCGATCCGCAAGACAATGATCGACGAGGATGCGGTAAAGATCATCCATCGTCTTCATAAATTCGGATACAAGGCCTATATCGTGGGTGGAGGAGTCCGCGACCTTCTTTTGGGACGAAAGCCAAAAGATTTCGACGTGGTCACCAACGCGACTCCGAATCAAATTAAGAAAATCTTTAATAACTGTCGTATCATCGGCCGCAGATTTAAGATCGTTCATATTCTCTTTAAGGGAAAGGTGATCGAGGTCAGTACTTTTCGTTCTCTTCCAGAGCATCGTTTTGAAAAACCTGTAGAAGATCAGGATTATCTGATCAAACGGGACAATAAATTCGGAACTCCTCAGGAAGACGCTGCCAGAAGAGATTTTACGATCAACGCGTTATACTATGATATCCGTAATGATTCCATCGTGGATTATGTAGGCGGATACGAAGACATCCAAAGCAGACAACTCAGAGTAATTGGAAATCCGGATATCTCATTTAGGGAAGATCCTGTCAGAATGTTGCGTGCAGTAAAGTTTGCAGTACTTCTTGGCCTAAAAATAGATAAGGGAACTTCTAAATCTATTAAGAAGAATGTCCATGAGTTGGAAAAAGCTTCTTCTTCCCGTATGTTGGAAGAATATAATAAAATTTTCCGTACCTGGAGAACTTCTCTTATATTCCAAGGGATGGCTCAAAATTCTCTTTTAGAAGTACTTCTTAAGGAAGCTTTCGAAAAAGAACGTAGAAAGAACCCAGACTTCGGTGAAAAGTTTTTGGAAACCAGAGTTGGGAAACGTTTGGCGATCGCGGACAAACTTCTTTCCGAAAGAGAAGAGCTTACTCCTCAGATATTTTATGCACTTTTATTTTCCGACCTTGCAGAAGAGTCTTTAACTAAGAAGAGTGGGGGGCATTTGGTTGCTTCCTTAAAACAATCTTTGGAGCCTATTTTCCAGAGATTGGGAACTCCTAAAAAAGATAAAGAAAGACTGATCAAGGTATTCGCGTCTCAAGAAAGATTCACTCATATTGAAGACGATAAAGCCTCTCAGAACAATTTCTTCCGCAAGAAAGACTTCTTCTACGACGCATTTTACGTGTATAAGATCAATGCGATTGCGGATAATAATGATAAGGCTCTGCAATCTGCATTCTTCTGGGAAATCTCTCTTCGCAAAAGACCGGTCCTACCAAATAGTATTGGCGGCGGCGGTCCCAGAAGAGAAGGTGGACAACAGGGTTCACGTCCAAACCGAAATCGCAAAGAAAGAGAAGGCGGCGGCGGTCGATTTAAAGATCGTAACAGAAAAGGCGGTCGCCAAAACGGAGAAAGTGCAAAGCAGCAACCCGAAGCAAGTTCAGAGGATTCTGATTTTAACGAATCGGATTGATATTGATTATTCGAAGGATTGGACCACGAACTGAAGGTTGGTCTTTCCTCTGAAAGTGTTCTCTTCTAAACTACCCCAAAGATCCAACTCACCTTTTTCTCTTAACCTTTCCGAGAACTCTTCCGCTTTATTCCAGATGATTGCTTGGATGGATTCAGAAGACGCTAAAATTTTGAATCTTGCATGTTTGCCGTCTGATAAAGGACGATAAGAAAGTATTCTTGCACCTTTGATGGAAAGCAATGGCGCAGGGTTTTCCATACCGAAGGGTTCGAATAGTCCAAGCTCAGTATATAAATTTTCTCTTAACTCTTGGGGTCTCAAACTCACTAAACTTTTGGTTTCTTCCTGTAAGCCGGAAACTTTTTCAGATTCCAACCAACTTCCTGCTTCTTGGAAAAGAATTTCTGCAAGTTTCGGGATTTGATCGATTGAAAGAGAAAATCCTCCTGCTTCTTTATGACCGCCGAATTGGTGAAAAATATTCTCCGCTTTTTTAAGAAGATTTAGAACATTCTCTCGACCGTAAGCTCTTACACTTCCTTTTGCGTGCCCATGATCTGGAGCAATGAATACAACAGGTCTTTTGTATTGTTCCACAAGTTTTGTTGCTACAATCCCTGAGACACCAGGTTCGAAATCAGGTTCGTAACAGAATAGGATAGGCCTTTCTGTTCTTTCTCGTTTTCTTTTTAGAAAACCTTCGACCCTGAATAAATTTCTTTTGGTTCTTTCTCTTCTTTCATCATTTAATTTTAGAAGGTCTGTTGCGAGTGTTTCCGCTTCTTTATCTGAGTTGGAAAGAAGAAGAGAAAGTGCCGCTTCTGTTTTTTGCATTCTGCCTGCGGCGTTCAATGCTGGACCGATACTCCAGCCTAAATCTCTGGAGAGTACCTTCTTCTTATCTAGATCTAATTGAGCCAAAAGTTTTTCCAAACCGGGACGATGAGCAAATTCTCCTGTTTTGATCTTTTGTAAAGTGTAACAACCTTCTTTGACTATGATCCTATTTTCTCCTACGAGAGGCATCATATCCGTAATCGTTCCAATAGAAGCAAGATCCAGATTTTTCAAAACCTGTTCCCAAATAGCAGGAGAAGAAGAAATTTGAGAATAGAAAACTTCCCTCTCTGGAAATTGAGTTTTAGAGGTAGTCGGCCAATCTATAAAAGGTCCAGAAAAACGTTTTTCTGCCTCCAACTTATCTCCTTGGAAAAGTTTGATCCCGTTTTTTACGAGAGAGCCACTGAAGAATGTTTCTCCATCTGGGATCCAGACCAATGTATTATAGTTATCTAATGTAGTATAAAGCCAGGCAGTGATCAGTTTCCAGGAAATAACAGAAGTGCAGATCTTTTCGGTAGGATAAAGAGAATCTCCTCTTTTAGGAGAGATCAATTTACAGGCAGAAGGTATCCTTTCCGGAATTTCGTGGTGGTCTAGAACGATCACCTGCATTCCTTCTTTGTTTAATTCTTCTATTTCTGTACTATTGCTTGTCCCAAAGTCAAGTGTCACGAGTAGGTCAGGTTTAACTTCTCTCACATATTTCATCGCTGGTTCACAAAGCCCGTAATCTTCTTCGCTGGAAGTTTTGACCGTGAGTTTTCCTGGATGGATTCCTCTTAAAAAATTAGCGAGTAAACTTGTGGAACATACACCATCGCTATCTCTATCTCCGTAGAGCAAGATGGATCTATTTTCTTTAACTGCTATTTGGAGAATGCGGATAGATTCATCCATATCCGGTAGTAAAAACGGAGAAGGAAGATCTGAAATATTTTGGGTAAGTATTTTTGAAGGATCAGAGGCCCCTCCGAACTTCGTCCCGAACACATGGGACTGGAGAGGGGTTAGGCCTTGGATGGAAGAATTTGGTAGGTTATGAAAATCCGGTCCATGCTGGGGCATAATTACATGATGCAATTCCCGCTGAATTTTGCTCCTGATTCTATTTCAAGATCCGGGGTGCGAACATCTCCAACCAGCTTTCCTGTCTTACGAACAGAAACTTTGGAGGCAGCGCTGATATTTCCTTTTAGGTCTCCCTCTATTTCCAGGGTTCCTGTTTCGATATCGGCCTCGACTCTTCCGGTTTCTCCCACGATCAATGAGCCTGTGGTCTCAATGGTGCCCTTGAATTGGCCCTTGATCTTCAGTGCATTATTGAAACGTAGTTTGCCTCGGAATTGGATGTCTTCCCCGATAATCGTGTCTATGGATTCTTCGCTCATGAGTCTCCATTCTTGGACCCTAACCAGGCCTTTCAAATGTTTTTCGAAGACATAAATCTGTTTTTTCGCGAAATTAGAATGCTGCTACAAGAATCGTTTCGATCTCGTTTTTAGGAAGTTCCCGAGGGAGGGAATCCAGGAAAGGAAAAGAAGAAGCAAGACTTGCGATCCCAGGCAGATCTATCTTACGAACTTCGTATTCAGAAAGCCTTTGAGGGATCTTGAGTTCTATATAAATTTTACGGATACCTTCTACCGCTTTGATGGCCGCCTCGATCACCGAAATATTGGTGATGTCCTCGTCCAAAGCTTTTGCGATCATCACATATTTACCTGCGGAAGATGTAAGGTTATATTCCATCACATGGGGAAGAAGAATGGACATTGCCTGGAAAACATCCAGGTTCGTTAGGTTAGAAGCTGCCAAAGAAAGTGCATAACAAAGTCCTAATGAGCTAGAAGAATGTGACATTCCTACAAGCAAGCTTGCACCAAAGATCGAGTTTTTATACTGTAAGTTTTTAGGATCCCTGATTGCTGGAACTAGGTTTTTATAAATGATCTCTATTGCTCTTAAAGAAGAAGAGTTTGTAAGTTCATTAGAATATTTAGAAAGAATACTATCCACTGCGGCAGCTAAAATCCCAACTCCTACCTTTGCAACGTCTGCAGAAGTCATAAAACTACTGATCTTAGCATCAGCGATCACCATCTCAGGAAAAAGAAACTCATTAGAAAAATAACGAACAGTCCTGTCGTCATCCATGTAAACTGTGGCGGTAGGAGAACATTCGAGTCCCATGACCGGATGAGTAGGGATCAAAATAAGAGGGATCGGTTTTTTAAGCCTAAGATTTTTTTTCAGTATAAAAACATCTTCTGCAAAAGCATCGTTATTTGCGAGAAGTGCAACTAACTTTGCAGTGTTTAAACTTTCGTAAGAACCGTAACCTATAATACAATTTGCGTTTGAGATCCTGGCGAAGTAAGCTGCAGTATCTAGTTCTTTTAATGTAGGTTCTTTCTCTATATTGTCATATAGAATAACGCCATCTATATGTTTCTCTAAAGAAGTTTTGATGATGGAGAACTCGTCCATATTTTCCAACTCACTTTGAGTCGAAAGAATGACTGCACGATTGCCTACGTTCTTAACGAAGTTTCCCATTTTAAAGCCGCAATCGACTTCAAAATGGATTTTGGTGGGAAAACTAAAATTGATCCAGTCGGGGAGTATCGGCATTGTGTGTCGTTCTCCCTTTTAATTGAGAGGAAGTATGAAAAATCCGGAATCCAAGGGAAACAATTCCGGATTTAAGTTTGGATTAACGGCCTAAGAAAGATTCTGCGATACGATCAGCAACTGCGTTCAAGATCTCAGGGCTGAGATTATCGTAATCTCCGTTCTTAAGTTTTTCCTTAACTTCTTTCAGTTTAGTGGAACGCTCAGAATCTACAGGGCTTGCTACAATCTTTTGCGCGATTGTTTGCACTTCTGCTTGGATACGAGCTTCCGAAGCTTTTTGTTTAGCAGTGTCGGAAATAGAAATATTATCAAATGATTCTTTAGATTCAGATTTGCGTACAGGAGTCGACTTACGTGGCTCGTAAGATCCTCCGCCAATGCCGCCTATTTTATCGATAGTCATGGGTTTTCCCTCTCACTCCAAAGTATCGGCATCTCCGACACGTCCGTTAAGCATTTTTTTCGGATTTGTATAGATTAATACTACAAATTCACCCTTTTCCGGGAATTTCAGGGATTCTAAAGCCTGAACAGGTTCTATTTTCAGGATTTCCTCATGGATTTTGGTTAATTCTCTCCCTAAAAGAATCGGAGAATTCGGAAAAATTTCTCTGATTGCAGAGAGAGTATCCCTGATCCTATGAACAGATTCGAAGATTGTAAGAACTCCTTCAAACTGTTCCCAATCTTTTAGTTGGTTTCTTTTTTTACCCTTTTTCTCTGATAAAAAACCTAAGAAGAGTGAAGGCTGCACCTGCCATCCAGAAACAGAAAGCATGGAGGTGAGTGCGCTTGCTCCAGGAATAGGAACGATTGGAATATTCTCTTCTCTTAAGATCCGAACTAATTGTGAGCCTGGGTCAGAAACTCCAGGAGTTCCTGCATCTGAAACCAGAGCCAAGGTCTTTCCTGATTTCAGATCTTCTATAATACCTTTATAAGGTTCAGAGCCTTGGTCTTTATATAAAGTCCTGGTTAGGGTAGAAATTTCGTAGGTTTGTAAAAGTCTTCTGCTATGAGAAGAGTTTTCGCAATAGATTATATCTACTTGTCCCAGGACTTGCACCGCTCTGAAAGTAATATCTTCTAAGTTTCCTATAGGAGTGGCGACTACGTAAGCGGCTCCAGGTTTGACAGTAAATTTGGAATTAGGAACTTCGCTCATAGATTGCAACCCGGCGGAGATTCTCCCGCAGGGCAGGCGCAACCTGTAGCGGCAACTCCCTTGGTACAAGGGTTACAAGCAGTTCCGACAGGACATAGAGATTGGGTAGAAGTAGAGCAGCTTGCCACGGTGCATGCAGTAGGATTACAACTTGTATTGGTTCCACAATGGTCCGGATAGATTGAACTACATCTCGTGACCGGAGTGGACATATTAGAAGTAATCCCTGTATTCAATAATGCTCTTAATGTGAAAGTGTAAACTTCACATTTTTGGAACATCTGCACAGGAGAGAAAGGTTGGTAATTCTCGATAGTATTTGTGACTACATTGGATGTGGAAGCTTGGATTGCCAGCTGAGGAAAAGAAGGCTGGACCCCATTTTCTAAATATAGATTTGCACTACTAAGTGTTTCTCCCGCTGAAGGGATGGCAAAAGTGATATAAAGATTATAGCCTACGAACTGAGGTTCCATGTTGGTGATATAATATTTCAGATCATACTCAGGCCTATGAGTATCTATATTATCGTATTTAGCTGTAATAGAAAAAATCTGAGGAACTCCCACAGGAGTTAAGAATACGTAAGGGGACTGGGTTACATCAGTATTCGTTCCGCAAGATGCGAAAAACAAAAAAACCGAAAATAAAACCGCCTGAACGGCAGGGTTTTTTAGGTTGCCTGCCTTTAGGGTATGTTGGATTCTAAATTTACAACCCACAAGGATAGAATTCGACCTTGGAGTGGTCTTACAACTAAAAAATATGGGGCTTCCTCATCGTGACTAGAGTTCGAACATTATTAATTTCAGTAGTTTTTATAGTTTTTTTCATCTTCTTGCTCGTGGTCCTATTTTGGACCGACGACGAAAGTTCCTCCTCCAAAAATAAACAAAGCGAGGCAGAAGCACTCGCTAGTATTTTCGGTGGTGGATCAGGGACCAATTCGGGAAATTCTTCTTACGGAAAAACAGGCGCAGATCCTTCTCTTTTCGATTCCAATTCGGATTTTTATAAGGCCGGAAAAGCGGAATACCGTGAACCAGAAGCGGGAGAACCTTCTTCCGAAAATAAACCTGGAGCGCCTGCAGCAGATTCGAATAACCCAGTAAATCCCCAAACTGGAAAACCATATACAAACGAAGAGATGGAAAGATTCGCACAACTAAAAGAAAAGTTTCCGAATAACTCACTTCTTCCTAGCCGTATGACTCCTGCGGAAAAAGAACAAAGAAAAGTTTTTGAACAAAAGGTATCTGAGGCGACTCGAGCAATTTTAAGCCGATCTGCATCCAAGGACCAAACAGTAACATATTACGATTATATGGAGAAACAATCCAAGGACAGATTGGAGATCGTAAAATACTTGGTAGATCTCCAAAAAGGATCCGGGGATCCAGAACAAGAGAAGAAGTTAGAAACTATCCAACAAACTATGATACAACAATTGGAACAAGTGCAAAAGGATAAACAAAGAGCTTACGAACAAGCCGGATTATAAGGTGCGGACTGGGGAGAGTCTCAGAGTTATTCTCACACAGAGACACTGAGTCACGGAGAGTAAATTGCGATGTAGGAGCTCCTACAAGTTCAATTTCATAACACGTAGGAGTTCCAATAATTCTAAACCCTCAGTGTCTTTGTGGCTCTGTGTGAATTAAATTCTTTCAAGATTATTTCATATGCTGGTCCAAGAATTCGATCTGATCACGTATGAGTTTTTCGAATAAAGGAGAATGATATACATCGAAATGATCAGCCGGGTAATGTATTGCCTTACCTAAAGGTGCTTCATTTGCACATCGGACTGCAATTTTAGGGTCCATTAAAGTTTCCTTATCACTCACACATACAAGTAAAGGGCATTTTACTCTTTTTGCATATTTGTAAGCATCATAAAATAACATCCCGATTGCTGATCCAGCTGTGATCCTATTATCAAATTTGTATCCTTCCGGCATTACGGATCTCCATCCTTCTAAGGCACCAGCAACGGTGACGAATGCTTTTTCTCCCGGAAGCCCTACAATTGGAACATACCTTCTTTCTAATTGGAAGAAGGAGCGGAAAGTGTCTGATAAAATAGGAAAAGTCAAACGAAGTAGATTTGTAAGTCCTGATTTAAGAGCAGGTGCCCTCCCTTGTAAGACAGGACATTGTATGATTGCAGCCTTTAATTCAGGATGTTTTGCCGCAGAAGCAACTACATGACTCGAGCCCAAGGAGGTTCCCCATAACGCGATCCTGGTTGGATCTAGTTCCGGAATTTCTTTCACGAATTTGATCGCGGAATCTATATCTTCTAAATACCGAGAAATGTTTAGATACTGTCTTGGATTTCCTCCGGATTCTCCTAAATGCCTAAAATCGAATGAAAGGACTGCATATCCTTCATTGGAAAATTCCCTTTCATATTGTTCCAACATCATATCATGGGTAGCTCCTCCGCCATGAACTAAGATGATCACCGGAAAAGGTTTTTTTCCAGTAGGAAGAGTGAGCCAGGAGGTACAAAAGCTATCTCCCGAATTGAATTTAGTTTTTGTTGTCATATAAATCTCCAATACGTATGGTGTACGTAATAAGATGGAATATTTACGTACGGTGTACGTAAATCAAGTAAAAAAATGCCCAGACCTTCTAAATTTACTAGAGAACAATTGCAAGCCGCGGCCTTGGAAATCGTAGATCAGGAGGGGTTAGGGGCTTTATCCATGAGGACTTTGGCTTCTTCTCTTGGAACGGGGGCGATGACGATCTATAATTATGTTTCAGACAGGATGGAATTAGAGGCACTTCTTGTAGAAGCTGTAATGTCAAAGGCCTCTTGGGATAGGTCCGAAAAGTCTGATTGGAAGGAAGAAGTAAAAGAAATCGCTTTGGCCTTTTGGAGAGCAGCTCGGTTACATCCGAACGTAATTCCTCTGATCCTAACTCGCAGAAGTTTCTCTCCTTCTTTTTTAGATCCGACAGAAGCTCTTTTAAAAGCATTGGCTAAGAGCGGAAGAAGGGGAGAAGAAATGCTGATTGCCTTTAGGACTATCTCTGGATTCTCAATGGGGATTGCACAAGCAGAACTTGCCGGACCTTTAGCTAACCAAGGGGAAAGTAAGGAAGAAACAATCTCGCGTTTTCAAAGTTTATCAAATGATAAATATCCAAGTTTAATCGAGATTGCAAAAGCCTCTCTGTCTAGTAGTCCTGAAAAAGAGTTTCTTACTGGTTTGAATATAATTTTGAAAGGTTTGAACTCTGATTAGAGGCACGGAGTCGTAGAGAGTTAAGGGACGTTGGAGTCCCTACAAGTGCTGTTATATCGCGTGTTAGAATTCCAACATTTTCTAAATCCCTCCGCGTCTTAGCGCCTCTGCGTGAAAAAAACTAAAACGAAATCTCGCTCAAGATCGGAAAACGGAAACTGGATTTAGGATCCAGGCCGTATTCATCCAAATGAAAAGAAGGCGGAAGCCTTTCTCTTTTCCATTGGCTTGCGGAGAACAATTTTAAAAATTTCTTTTTGCCTTCTTCTGCTTCTTTTGCATCAGACCATTCCTGGGACTCTAAAAGATTATCAGGAGATTTACCTAAATACACAAAATTTCTTTCTAATTTTTGGAGAAGAGGATAAGGCATTAAATCTTTCTCATCTTCTTGTTTTTCAGAAAGTGGTTTAAGTTCAGCTGTAGGTTTGGAATGGACAATTCCTTCGAGCGCATTTATTTTAGGAAGAATAATATCTTTTCCTTCATACACATTCAATAGCCAAGAAAGTATAAATTCCTTACTCACACCTGTGAGTGGAGCAACAGAACCCGAAGAGTCCCCGTCCATTGTAGTATACCCTACACTTGCCTCACTTCTGTTCCCTGTAGAAAGAAGAAGATGTCCATTCAGGTTTGCAAGTAACCAGATAAGAGGAGATCTAACCCTGGCTTGAATATTTTGGAGTGCAAGATTATGGTCTTTCCAGTTTGGAATAAGACCTTTCACTGAAGAAATTTTTTCCAGCATGGATTTTACTTCTGAATCCACAGTGATCTCTGCATGAGTAAAACCTAATTCTTCTGAAAGTTGTTTTGCAGAATTTTTGGTTTGTTCTGAATTGTTTTCAGTTCCTTGGAAAAGTGTGAATAACAGATTTTTAGGATCTAGACCTAAGGATTCAAAATATTTAGGTCCCAATTCTTTTTGGGAGAATAGAATTCCTGCTTTTACGAGAAGTGCACATGCAGCACTATCAGCTCCACCGGAAAGTGATAAAGTATAACCGTTCGTTTTGGATTTGATCAGATAATCGAATAAGCCGAGAGAAGCTGCTCTGGTAAATTCTTGGAATAGATCTGATTTAGAGACTTGGACTGAATTATTTAAATTCTTTTGGGTTTTTAGAGGAAGTATCTCTATTCTTTGCAGACCTTTCCCTCTAGATCTAAATTCTCTTGTGCCTGAAGATCTAAAGTTTCTTGCGCGATTGGATCTGAGTTCTGTTGAATCCAGATCCAAATGAGTACTTTCAAAATCAGTAAAATGAAGTTTGGGACCTTCCTGTTTTACGTTTCCGTCTACGATCCCCATACATCCGCCTTCGAAGATCAAACGGCCAGACTCATTTCCATCTAAATTTGCATATAGGATTGCGGTAGAAGAATTTCGTGAAGACTCAGAGAACATTTTTTTACGAACATCTTGTTTTCCCAAAGCAAAATGAGAAGCACCTGGAGAAAGAATAAGATCTGCTCCTGCTTCTACCAAATATTGACCTGGTCGAACTTGGACCCAGGAGTCCTCGCAGATCTCTATTCCAAAATTAAAATCTGCACTTTCAAAAAGTAAGGAGCCAAAAGGAAGTTCTGATCCATCGGGAGTGATCGCGTAATTTCTGGATTCTTCTCCTTTTGTGAACCATCTGTTTTCGTAATGTACTCCTGTTTGTGCCAGGTTTTGTTTTGGGACGAGTCCAAGTATTTTGCCGTTCTGCAAAACAGCAGTCACATTAAATAGATAAGGGCTTTGGAAGAATGGAAGTCCAACAATGACTGTTTTGCCGGATGTAACTTTTGCGATCTCTAAAAGACTTTTCCAAGATTGTTCCCAAACCCAAGGAAAATAAAAAGTGTCCTCACAACCGTAACCGGAAATGCAGAGTTCTGGAAAAAGTATGAGAGAAGAATTTTCGTTGGCCTGGATTGCAGCCAGGATCTTCTCTCGATTTCCCTTAAAATCTAAGGCGGTCGTTTTTAAACTTACTGCTGTACAACGGTAGACGGACATTTCCTTCCTAGTATCCTCTATTAGGAATGGGAGAAAAGGATTTTTTGCTTCGCGCAGAGTTCACAGAGCACGCAGAGAGGGGAGTTAATGATGTAGGAGTTCCTACGAGACAAAACTCGGCGATCTCAGCGTTCTCTGTGCGAACCTAATCTCTTATCTCTTCGTAAATCCTTTCTGCTGCTCCTCTGCCTGTTTCCACAAATTGGCGATTGGAAAAACGGATGGCCTCTTTTCTTTCGGAGCTTAATTGCAATATTTCTAAAACTTCTTCTTTTGTGCGGATAATGAATAGTCCGCCTCTATGATTTAGTTCGATTGCTTCTGGAGCATGTGTAATCCTTGGGCCGCTCAGAAGTGGAAGTCCGAAGTAAGCAGGCTCCAAAACATTATGCACTCTATTATGTAGCGCTCCGCCTATGTATGCAAAATCAGCCGCTCTATATGCATGTGCCAAAATCCCAAGCACATCAAATAATATCACTCTTGATGAAATGGAATCAAACTCAGTTCGAGAATATAAAGTATAATCGTTCGTGACTGATTTAATCTCAGATTCTAACTGAGTGATCCTAGCAGGATCTGTTTTATGGGGGAAGATCCAGAATGCAGTATTTTCGAGAGAAGGTTCTTGCAGAAGAGGAAGAAGTAATTTTTCACAAGGTTCGTAAGTAGAAGCGAGTAGAAACACCTGGGAGAATGGATAATTGTTTGGTCTTTTAAATTCTCTTTGGCTTGTTTCTATTTTTTGGATCACAGAATCAAATCTGGAATCTCCTAGAGTCTTGATGAATTTTTTCTCTCCGAGTAATTCTTTAAACTTCTCTTCTCCTGAAGAATGAGAGGTTAGAATTTTATCGAATAATGAAAATGCTGCTTTGTAAAACTTCTTCTTTAACAATCCTTTTGGGACAGTGATAACTGCAGAAGCGAGGACGGTTTGGATCCTTCTTCTTTTGGCTGCTAAAAGTAAATTAGGCCAACGATCCCAGGCCATACAAACTAAAACTTGGGGAGAAAATTTATCTAAGATAAAATCATAACTCCAAGGAAAATCTAAAGGAAGACGAAATTTCAGATCAGCTGGAAATGCCTCGAGGCTAGAATCTCTGACTGAGTCTGAGAATACACTTTGGAGAATAAAAGTTTCCGGCTCCTTCTTCTTATATACTAATGCGAGTGCCTTACATTGGTCCAGTTCCCCAACGGATGCAGCATGCAACCATACTACTTTTTGTGCTTTAGGTGCAAAAGGGTAGGAGAGTATTCTGCGCTTATCTTCGTTTCTGGTTTTGAGAAAATTTTTTGCCCCAGGAATGAGCAGTGAGAAAACGAAAACCCAGGGCCAAAGAAGGATCGTCAAAATCCGATACGTTATTAGCATAGTGGTATGAGATCTCCTCTTTTTGTATTCGACCTAATGGATACCCTGATCCAGGACCCATTCCATCTGGCCTTAAAAGAACTTTTGCCCAGAGAACATTGGGAAGATTTTAAGAACGGCCGGGAAAAGCAAGCCTTCTTAGATTTCGAAATGGGAAGAATCGAAGAAGAGGATTTTTTCCAGAGATTTTATTTGGATTCTCATAAGGATAAAGGACTTCCTCATCCAAAAGATCTAAAGGAAAAGATGTTTTCCAAGATTAATCCTATTCCCGAAACTTTAGAGATCGTAAAAAGTTTAAGATCCAAAGGTTTTGCAGTCGTTCTCGCGAGCAACTATTCGATCTGGTACAAAGAGGTTATGAAATTTCCAGAGATAGGAGAACTTCTACATTCTTTGGATGCTTTGTATTTTTCCTGCGAGATGGGTGTTCGAAAACCTGCGCAAGAATATTACCAATGGATAGAGACTGATTTTCCTGGGAAAGATTATGTGTTCGTAGATGATAACCCAACCAATGTGGAAGTCGCGGGTTATATGAATTGGAATGCTTTTAAGTTTAATCCTAAAAAACCGGGAGAACTGAAGGAATTCCTTACAGAGCAGTACCCCAATTGTCTTTGACCTCAGCTCCGGGATAAGATTCTTCTCTGCTATCGATCAGTATTCCCAAGCGGTCCATATAAAAATAAAATTCACCTTTTGGCTGGAAAGGATTCGGTTTGATCCGGATAGAAATTAACTCCAAAGGAAATCTAAGAGATTGGTTTAGCCTGATATTTTTTGCAGGCACAGCAATTTGGGTCTCTATTCTTTTCCAACCATCAAACTTTAGGTCTCCAAGTTCTAGGACGATCTCTTTAGATTTTTTCTGGCGAAATACTAATTCTAAAACCACGTTATGATTATTGGAATAAGCCCAGAAAAACACTCTTGTTGGAATTCCAATCGGAAGTCGTATAGGCTCCTTAGGTCTGATCTCTAGATGTTCATGTTTAGGATTTTCGAAGAATGTTTGGACCATCATGGACCTGTATTCTTCTTTAGGAGATGCTTTATATAATTCTCTTTCTTTTAGGAAAGCTTGTGAGTCTGGAACTTGAGAAACATAGTCTATCCTATTTAAGAAGGAAACTCCTCTATACACTTCCCAGGGTCTTTCTCCTTCGAATGAATCTACTAGAAAAAGATTGTAATGCTTCCAATCGACTAGTACTTTTTCTAATTGAAGGACTCTGCTTGCCTCGTCTTGGTCTCTTTTGACCGGAGGTGCCCAGGTCGGTTTAGGAAGTATCCATAAACTTAGGCAAAAACAGAATAGAATGGTCCGGATCACTCTAGATCTTTCGGTAGATTTTGTGGATCTCCTAATAAGAAGGCGGGTTTTTTGCCGAATTCCGGTGTTTTCGAAGCCGATAATTCTAAAAGGTATTTTATGAACCGGGATATTCTCAAAATCCTACTGAGCGGACTTTTAATCCTGCTACTTGGATCTCTTGCATTTTATTTATATGTAGAGAGGGAGCGGATTGCTGCTTGGTATAAGGACAAAAATCTTCAAGTAGAGGAGAAGTCCCAGCCTGAAAGAACCATCCTGACACCGGAAGAAGTACCTGACGGAAAAGATCTTTCTTCTCCGAATCAAAACTTCGACTCTGATTTTTCCAAACCTAAGGATTCGGTTACTGAACCTTCTTCCCAACCTTTGCCTAAAGACTATGAGGTTCCAGGTTTAGGAAAGGAGAAGAAGGAAAAGGACTCAAATACGTCTAGCAAAATTTCTGAGAAGCCAGAGACAAAGGTTACTGAAACTTTTGATCTTCCTAAAAAAGAGGAGATGGATCTACCAAGGACCAAACAAAGAGATGAAAGTTTAGTAGAATACGACGATGGTCCTAAACTCAAAAAAGAAAAACGTCATTCTAAAAAGTACAAAAAAAGAAGAGCGACTCATTCTTCTGTAAATGCTAAGATTAGCTCTTTGGAAAAAAGAGTAGGGCGTTTAGAAAAAAAATTAGGAATGAAAAACGGAACTCCAAAGAAGAAGACTAAGGTCTCTTTACGTAAACGTGTGGAAATCCTGGAACAAGAAGTTTCTGGTCTGAAAAAAAAGTCCAAGGCCGATTAGGCGTGGGTGTCTCTGAAAATTATAGATCTATAGTAAAAGAACTGGAGTCCCTAAAACCTGTGGGAACTCCAACACTCATCGCAGTTTCCAAATACCAGCCCAAAGAGAAAGTCCAAGAAGCAATCTCTGGTGGCGTGATCCATTTCGGAGAAAATAGAGTCCAAGAAGGGATAGAAAAATTTTCTTCCTTGGGAAAACCCGAAAAAGATTTTATACTACATCATATAGGTCCTGTTCAATCTTCTCATATCAGAAAGTATGCAGGTCTATATTCTTTTGTACATGGAGTAGGTTCGCAAAAAGTCCTAGAAGAATTGAAAAGAAGAATGGACCAAGATCGTTGGAAGATTCGTTACTTCCTACAAGTCAATCTAACTCATGAAGATTCAAAATCAGGATTTTCGAAAGAAGAAGTTTTGGAACTTCTTCGTAAAAAAGAAACTCTCAGCTCAGAGTTTTGTATATTAGAAGGATTTATGACGATGGGCCCAAGCTCAGGAGATCCGGAAGAAACACGTAAAGTGTTTAGAGAGATTGCCGGACTTCGAAAAGAATTTTTTCCCCAAGGAAAATTATCCATGGGAATGTCAGGCGATTACAGGATTGCATTGGAAGAAGGTAGCGATTATCTTAGGATTGGGACCGCAATATTCGGAGAAAGAACATGAAATATAATAAGATAGGTATCGTAGGCTGCGGAAATATGGGAGGAGCGATATTTCGTTCTCTTCTCTCTAGAAAAATAGATGTGATCGGATTCGATCCTTATCTTGATCCTAAAAAATCCGAAGGAATGGTTTTAGAATCTGATTGGTCTAATTTTCAAAAGAAAGCAGACCTTCTAATCATAGCAGTAAAGCCTGCAGAGGTTTCTAAAACTCTTAGATCCTTAGAGGCTCCTAAAGCAATTCTATCTGTTGCAGCAGGTATTGATACAAAGGTACTTTCTTCTTCTGCTCCTGCTGGATCTAAAGTGGTCCGTATTATGCCAAATCTTCCTATTCTTGTAGGAAAGGGAGCTTTGGGCTACTACGGAGATAAGGAATTATATGAAAGCCTGAAAGAAATATTCTCACCCATCTCTTATTGTTTGGAACTTTCTAAAGAAGAGTTAGTGGATGCAGTGACTGGACTTTCCGGGTCGGGACCAGCATACGTACTTAGGTTTATACAAAGTTTGGCAGAAGGTGGAGTTGCCTCTGGTTTGACATACTCCCAAGCATTGGAACTCTCCATACAAACTGTGATAGGCGGCGCTGAATTACTTGCAAAAGAATTGGAAAAGAATCCTGATACTCATCCGGAAGTTTTGAAAAACAAAGTAACTTCTCCAGGCGGAACAACTATCGCAGGTTTAGAAGAATTGGAAAAGAATAAGTTCCCGTTTGCTATTATCTCTGCAGTGAAAAGAGCAACTGAACGTTCTAAAGAGCTTGGAAACTAAATAGAAAGGATTAGCAAATAAGAGATTTGTTTCTTTTTTATAAGGAAAGAGTAGAAAAGGTAGAAATTAAACGTCTCTTTGTCTACTTTTGGGGATAATGATTTGATGTAAAACGCTCTAGCGCGGACAGGATTCGAACCTGTGACCTTTGGGTTATGAGCCCAACGAGCTACCGGCTGCTCCACCGCGCGGCGTCTAAAACCATGTTTCCGTACCCCAGGCTGAAAGTCAAATGAAAAAGAAAAAGAGTTTGATTTCCCCGAGGAAAGCTTTTTGATGCTACTACCTCTCGCGGATCGACTTCACGGAAAATGTTTAGAGTCCGTAGGCGAAGAAACGGATTAGCGAAATAAATTATCTTTTCAATTTAGTATTGGGAGATTCCACAGTTGATCGGAAAAGACAATGACCCATTGATGATCGAATATTATGAGAAGAAGATCTATGATCAGAAACAACTTCTCGAGATCAGTAAGGCTCTTAATTCCACACTGGATTATAAGTATCTAATTGATGCTATTTTAAATATTTGTTTAGCTCAATTGCAAACTTTGAGCGCGGCTATCTTTTTAGCTCCAGAAGCTGACTCCAATTATTTTGAATTGGAACCTAGCTTTAAAGGATTCGATCTTGCAGAAGATGATGCGGGATTTAAGATCAAAACAGATGCACCTCTAGTTACTTTTTTAGAAACCAAACTTAAGGCAATGACTCCTGATCAAGTAGAAGAGTCCATGGGCTTAAGTCCAGAACTGGAATTTTTAAGAAGGATAGGCGGAGACCTAATCATTCCTTTGAATGCAAAAGGAAAAGTGAACGGACTTCTTCTCTTGGGTGAAAAGATCACCATGGGAGAATGGATGGAAGAGGACAGAGACTTCCTCACAACTCTTTCCACTCTTGCAGGAATTGCAGTAGAGAACTCTAGACTGTACGAACTTGCTACTGTAGATATGATGACCGGTTTGAAAGTACATCATTACTTCCAGACTAAACTCAAAGAAGAGATGGAACGTTGTCGTAAAAAAAGAACGAATCTTGCTCTTTTATTTACCGATGTGGACAATTTCAAAAAGTTCAATGATACTCATGGCCACCAAGCAGGGGACCAAGTCTTGATCGAAGTTGCTGCAAGGCTCATCCAATGTGCGGGCAAACATGATATCGCCGCCAGATATGGTGGAGAGGAATTCTGTTTGGTCATGCCTGGAGCAGACTTAAAACGAGGCTTTGAAATGGGAGAACGTTTGAGAAAAGCGGTAGAAACTGCTTCTATCCCGAATCCGAACGGAGGCCCCGATTTCCAAGTGACTCTTTCTATAGGAGTTTCTGAGTTTTGGACAAGCGACCGAAACAATAAGGATCTGATAGAAAGGGCGGATAAGGCGCTTTACGAGGCAAAACACTCGGGTAAAAATAAGACCATTTCCTTCCAAATCCCGGTCCAGAACTAGTTTTTTCCCATATTCTCAGGGATTTCGGGCTTATCGAATTCTAAAATTCGACCGAAACCTCTATCATGGAAAAACAACTTGAGCTGGACCATTATTATATCAGCCAGATCGAAGAGGCGGAGCTCGGAAAACGTATCCGTAACCGTGCTTTAGGAAGAGAAGAGTTCGATTTTTCTCCTTATTCCTGCTTTATAGAATATAAAGCAAAGGATGTCCAGACAGGAATTGAATACAGAGATTGTGTAATCGATTACACTCGCTGTCCAAATTCTCGCTGTATCAAAAAACTATTGTAATTCTAAAGCGAACTCTTAGGAGTTCGCTTTTCCAAATTTCTTCCTAATAAAAAAGAATCGATTTTTTCCTCAAATTTGAAATCCTAATCGGGTTTTCAAATCATTCCGATGCTTTTTCTTCCAAATCGTACATTCAAAAAACAGACTATTCTTGCAAGGATCATCCTTGGGATATTCTTCTTTTATGTAGCAGGATGTACTACTTTTGATTTTCGGAATTTATTCTCTGGTTATATTCGTTACGAAAAAGATGCAGGTGGTATCTGGATCAGACTTCCTTTAAAAGAAGTGGACCATCTTCCTGTAATTTATCTCTCTTTGGACAAAGACAGGGAACCTCTTAGATTCCTGATCGATACCGGAGCATTTGTTTCCTTTCTTTCAGAAGATCATGTTCCTGAAAATTCACCTAAAAGAGTTTTAAGTGCTAGCTTCCCTGGAGGTTCCGTCCAATCCGTAAGGAGAACAATCAGAAATGATCTGTTCATCGGAGGAATTCGTCCATTCGAGTCTGTGGAATTTTATTCTCATGAATTCCCTAAAGAATTAAGGGTGGATGGAATTTTAGGAATGAATGCTTTCTTAGGTTCAGTTGTTGTTCTTGATTTGCCGGATAAAATATCTCTTTGGAGATCTTCTACCTCTAGTCCCGCTCCTGGTTTTTTGGAAGAAAATTTATTTCCTATGTATTTGAAGTCTGGACAACCTTCTGCGGTACTTCTTCGTCCACCCGGAACCAGAAAAGAATCTTGGATCTTGGACACAGGAGCAGAATACAGCGTTCTAGACTGGGACACAATCAAGTCGGATCATCCCACAGAATATGTAGAAGGAAAAGAGGCCACAGTATTCAATTTTGGCGGAGGCAGACTGAAGGCAAAGATCAGGACTCTTCGGCCTTTTTGTCCTGTTTTTGTGAAAAACGATTCTGAGGGGATAGGTTTCTGCACTCCTGAATTGGAGGTCTTTCCTGGAGGAATTCCCCCTGACGCTTTGCATTCGGACTATAGACGAGGGATCGTCGGGATCTTGGGCCGGAATTGGATGGAAAACTATCGAATTCTTTTGGACACAAAAAGGAGTCTTATTGGTATAGTAGGAAAGGAATCGGTCCCAGGAAATGAATAAGGGTAAGATCATAGTAGCGATGAGTGGAGGGGTAGACAGTGCTGTCACTGCAGGCCTACTCATGGAAGAAGGTTACGAAGTGATCGGGGTCAACCTGCGCACCTGGGAATATGAAGCACCTGCCTGCGATACCACTAAAAAATCCTGCTGCTCTCCAGAAGATATTCGAGACGCGAGAGATGTTGGTCTCTCCTTAAACATTCCTTTTTATGTGATCAAGATGGAGAAACTTTTCCAAGAGAAGGTCATAGACAGATTTGTAAATGATTACAAGGAAGGAAAGACCCCGAACCCTTGTGTGGAATGTAATACTTTTGTTAAGTTCGGTGCCTTATTCGAAAAAGCGCAAGCATTAGGAATTGATAAAATTGCTACAGGGCATTATGCAAATATCGTTGAGATAGACGGAAGATATGCTGTGTCCAATGCTCAGGACATGAATAAGAACCAAGCATATTATCTATATGGTTTGTCCCAAGAAAATCTGAAAAATACAGTTTTTCCTTTAGGTGGAATGACTAAACCTGAAGTGCGCGAGATCGCAAGAAAAATGGGACTTCCAGTTGCTGAAAAAGCAGAATCCCAAGAGATCTGTTTTATTCCTGAAAATGATTACAGAAAGTTTTTAGCTAAGAAGAATATTGATTTCACTCCTGGAGTTTTCAAATTACAGAATGGACAAGTAATCGGAGAACATTCTGGAAAAGAAAACTTTACCATAGGACAAAGAAAAGGTCTAGGCATTGCTTGGAAGGCACCTTTATATGTGATCTCTATCCAAGACGACGGAACAGTTGTTTTGGCAGAAGAGAGACAAACCTTTGTAGAATCTTTTATTGTAGAAGATCTAAACTTGCAAGCTTGGGCTCCTGTTCTCGAATCTGAAACTTCTGAATGTAGAGTTCAAGTAAGATATCGTTCTCGTCCTATCAGAGCAAAAGTGGTACGTAACGAAAACTTTATAGAAGTATTTCCTTTGGAAGAAGTGAAAGGTGTGGCTCCAGGCCAATCCGCAGTCTTCTATCCGAATGATTCTGATTATTTACTCGCAGGCGGGATCATCCGAAAAGGAAGTGTGACTACTTACGAAAAATCTGATCTTACTATCATAGAAAATTCGGATTTAGGAGTAAGCGTTCTTCCGTGAGTAAAAAAATCGCAGGGAAAACGATCCTAATTATAGGCGGAGGACTTTTACAAGTCCCGATCATCCAAACAGCAAAAACGATGCTTCTTAGGACAGTGGTGGCGGATATGAATCCGGATGCACCTGGTCTGAAAATTTGTGATCTTCCCCTTATCATGTCCACTAAAGACATAGAAGGAATGGTGAGAGAGGCTAAAAAATTGTCTGCAACTACTAAGATAGATGGAGTCATTACCGCTGGAACAGATGCAAGCATGACTGTTGCCGCAGTTGCTAATGCGCTCGATCTTCCTGGGATCCGTTTCGTAGATGCAGAAGCTGCTTCTAATAAAGTAAAGATGAGGGAGCGTCTGAAAAAAGCAGGCGTTCCTATTCCTGGATTTGCTCCTGTATGGAGTATCCAAGATACTCGTGACGCGTTGGAATTCCTACAATTCCCATTGGTAATGAAACCGGCGGACAATATGGGCGCTCGCGGAGTTGTAAAAGTAAATAATAGAGAAGAATTGCAGGCTGCATTCAAACATGCAAAAAAATATTCTCCTACAGGTGAGATGATCCTGGAAGAATATATGCCTGGTCCTGAAGTTTCTGTGGATGCACTTGCATGGGACGGAAAATATATGATCACAGGTCTTGCTGATCGTATCATAGAAAGAGAACCTTATTTTATAGAGATGGGCCATAATATGCCTTCTGCTCTTTCTCCTGAGATCCAGAAAGAAATAGAAGATGTGATGTTCCGCGGAATGCAGGCTCTTGGGATCAGAAGAGGTGCAGGAAAGGGAGATATTAAAGTAACTCCAACCGGTGTCAAAGTAGGAGAGATCGCTGCAAGACTTTCCGGCGGATTCATGTCTGCATTTACTTTTCCTTTATCCAGCGGTATCAATTTAAATAGAGCCGCGATACTCATCGCACTTGGTGAAGAGCCAGATAATTTAGAGCCTTTATTTCATAGAGTTTCTATCGAGAGAGCGTTACTTGCACCTAAGGGGAAACTTCTTGCGATCGATGGATTGGAAGAAGCGAAGAAGATAGAAGGTGTAACTGATATCTATCTATTGCACAAAGTGGGAGATATTATCCCTGTGCCCACAAACAATATTGAAAAAACAGGGCATGTGATCATCTCTGCGGAAAATTTAATCCAAGCAGAGAGTGTATTTTCCAAAGTATTAGAAACGATTCAATTTACTTGTGATGAATTATATTCTATTTCTGAAAAAGAAATAGCAGCTAATGCAAGGATCCGTTTCGGAAAAGAGATTTGTTGGGTCTGTAAAGTTTGCGATGGAACAGACTGCGCTTCCGGAGTTCCTGGAATGGGCGGAGTTGGAAGAATGCTTAGCTTCCAGGACAACACTAAGGCATTAGAAGAATATTCCATTCTACCCAGATATATCCGAGAAAATGTTCAGGCAAGCACTGAAAGTCAATTTTTAGGACAGAAATTATCTACTTCTTTCATGTGTGCGCCCATGACAGGTGCAATCACAAATATGAGCGGAGCCATGGATGAGTATACTTTGGCTGCGGTTTTATTGGAAGGATGTTTGGCTTCTGGCAGCTTAGCATGGTTAGGTGATGGCGCAAGTCCTGAAAAATATCTGATCATCCTGGAAGCTCTCAAAAAAGTAGAAGGTAAGGGGATCCTTATCTGCAAACCTCGAGAAGACGAAGGACTGATCAAAGAGAGATTTCAAGAGGCAGAGACACAAGGTATTCTTGCTCTAGGTATGGACATAGATGCGGTGAATTTCAAAACTCTGGTCCAGAAAAAAATCCCTTCTGTCACGAGAGGAGTAGATGCTCTTTCTAAAATACGTTCTTATACAAAACTTCCCTTTATCTTAAAAGGTGTGATGAGTCCGGAAGATGCGATCCTTGCGAAAGAAGCGGGAGCAGATGCAATTGTTGTTTCCAATCATGGAGGCAGAGTGCTCGACGATATGCCTGGGACTGCCAGAGTTCTCCCTATGATCCGTGAGGCTTTAGGCCCTGATTTTCCTATCTCTGTGGACGGAGGGGTAAGAAGTGGTGCAGACGTTTTCAAAATGCATGCATTAGGCGCGAACAATGTTCTAATCGGAAGACCTATGGCGATTTCCGCTGTGGGCGGAGGAGTTGCAGGAGTCCGTTTTTTAGTGAGCCAGTACACCGAGGGTTTGGCACAGGCAATGAATACCGTGGGGGTTTCCAGAATTTCCGAGATTAGGAAAGAATTTATTTTCAGAAAAAAAGAAGAAACTTCCTCCTGAAATCTTACTTAGATTTTTCTTTTTGCCAGACTTTTGATATAATTCCACAAAAGGATTTCCGAACAATCCCCTTAACGTATTAGTAGAATATAATGCAAAAAGAATGACCCGGAAAATCCCTTGGAACCAGTAATTTCCTTTCCCTAAACGAGGGATTCGTTAAACTCGGATTCCTTGTTAAAGGGTAAGCGATCCTTTAGGAGGAAAGTTTGGATAGGACAGTCAAAGAAACAGAGGCTCTGACTAAAATCCTCCAAACATTGTTTGCGAGACTGCCTGTTTCTGTGGAAATTAAGGGCAGATCTTATCCTGCAAAAATTGTAGGGATCAAAGACGGTGTCTATCTTCTTGCTTCTCTTCCTGGAAAACCGGATGGGGAGAAGACTCGGATCCTATTTCTCACTCATAATAATCATTTTTTCCATGGTGTTTTTACCGTTGTACAAAGGAATGCGGTTAATGGTTTAGAATTGCTTCGCATCCAGGCTGTAAAAGTCAGCGAAGCTAAACGTGCCCAAGGCAGGGTGGAGCTGGAAGGCGGAGGCGGAGAGCCTATCGTTCTCACCAATATTATCAACCAATTACATTTAAGACGTTCATTAGGTTTTATTGATAAAATCGTAGAGACAATCCTACAGAAACATTCTAAAAAAATGAAGGAAACCTATCCTGATTCTTTGATCTATTTTTCAGATAGAATGGATAATAGACTCAGGATCATGTACAATTTTGAACAGTCTATTTTTGTTACCAATCGTTTAGAAAGAAGTTCCGGCGGAGCAGGACAAGACTTTGTGCCGATCGAAGAATATCTAAAACTTTTGGCATTGAATAAAATAGAATCTAGATTTGTTTCTGAAATTTCAGTTTTAATACGTTATAAAAATTATACTCCACTTGGATATGTGCAGGTGTTATCTGATAGGCCATTAGATACAGAAGATTATAATAAGATCACCTTATTTGCCGCTGCAATTTCCAGAGATGTGATTGCCTCCGGATTTTTCCAAGAGTCTAAAGAAAGATGTATGGCAGAAGATATCAGTAGAAGTGGACTTGGATTTTTTCATCCACAATCTATTTTCTTTTCCAGAAGTTTTGCGGTCGGAGAAATTTTACTCTGCGATATACAATTAAACCAAGAGTTGAAAGGAACTTATAGAGCAGTTATCCGAAATATCACGAATACGGATAAAATGTTCCGGATCGGTTTACAATTCTTTAATTTAAACTCCAGAGAAGAGGAGATATTAAACCAATTTGTAGATTCAAGACTCGGGCCGGGAGAAGGTTCCCAAGCACCAGAATCAACTGTCCAAGATCCAGGCCCTCCTTCTGAAGAGGAATCCGAATCTGCTCCTGAAATGGAAACAGTTTCTGAAGAAGTGCCTGATATGGGTTTTGAAGGAGAAGAAGAGTCTGTCTAATTCTTCTACACAGGAAGGTCTTAAAACAAAGATTGGAAAAGAAGAGGCAGGCGCCAGGCTTGATGTGTTTCTTGCTTCCAGATTTACTTACCAATCCAGATCCAATTGGAGAAAAATATTAGAAGAAGGTAAAATACTAGTACAAGGAAAAGTCGCAAAACCTTCTTACTCCATCAAAGAAGGGGATGAGATACTTTATCTTCCTGGAGAAAGTTTCGAACCTCCCGTCCTAACCGACTTTAAAATTTTATATGAAGATTCTCGTTATATCGCAGTAGAAAAATCGGGAGATATCCCAATTCATAGCGCTGGAAGATATAGAAAGAATAATCTCACGGATTTGATCCAAGAAGATCCCCGTTTCGAAAAAATTTACACCATTCATAGACTGGACAGAGAAACTTCTGGAGTAGTTGTTTTTGGAAAAGATTCAGAAGCAGCTTCTAAATTGGCAGATCTATTTTCCAAAAGGAAAATAAATAAAACCTATATTGCATTTGTTTGGGGAAATTTTCCGACCAGATTTAGAGCGAAAGGATTTCTGATATCGGATCCTTCTTCTTTGGTCCGTAAAAAAAGAAAATTCGTATATGAGAGTGCTTTTCAAAAATTAGAAACTCCGGAAGAAGATTCAGAAACCTCCGAAACCAATTTTAGAAAAATTGGAGAAGGTACGTTTCAGGGAATGGTCTTTTCTATAGTGTATTGTTTTCCAAAAACCGGGAGACTTCATCAAATCAGGGCCACTCTATATTCTTTAGGATTTCCACTACTTGGAGATAAAATTTATGGAAAGGATGAGGGTGCTTTTCTGGAATTTATAGAAGGAAAAGATCCTGATTTGATTTCTAAACTCGGAATGAATAGACAGGCCTTACATTCCAGTTCTTTAAAATTTATTCATCCTTTTACTGGGATCAAAACAAAGATCAGATCTAATTTACCAGAGGATTTTCCGAAATGAATGAAAAACCAGGATTTTGGATTTCCTTATTTCCTCTTGGATTTTTGATCCTTTCTCTAAGTATCGCAGGATATTTATTCGGTGGTGGTATCGCAGAAGGACCTGCTCAAATTTTATTATTTAGTGCAGGCGCAATTTCTGCAGGAATTTCTAGACTCAGAGGAATTTCTTGGGAGAAGATAGAGAATACTGTTCTGGATTCTCTACGAAATGTTCTTCAACCAATACTCATTTTACTTTTAATCGGTGCGCTGATCGGGATTTGGATCCGTTCCGGGATTGTTCCTGCACTAATAGTTTGGGGATTGGAACTATTGAAGCCTGAGATATTTTTACCTTCTGCACTCATCTTATCTTCTGTTGTTTCTTTAGCCACAGGAAGTTCTTGGTCTACTGCAGGAACTATTGGTGTCGCATTGATCGGAGTCGGAGCAGGACTCGGAAAACCTTTGGGAATGGTGGCCGGAGCTGTAGTCTCAGGAGCCTACTTCGGAGACAAACTTTCTCCTTTTTCGGAAACTACAAATCTTGCATCTTCCATCACTGGGGTTTCACTTCTATCACATATACGTAATATGGCCAGGACCACATTACCTGCTTTCGGAATTTGTCTTTTGGTATTCGGGTTTTTGGGTTGGGGAGGAAGTCAGGGAGAAACAGAAACCGCAACTGGACCAGTGATCGCCGCACTAAAAGCGGAGTTTCATATTTCTTGGGTTTTACTTTTCCCGCCTTTACTTACATTTTTTCTCATCTATTTTAGAGTTTCTGCAATTCCTTCTATCTTCATTGGGATTTTGAGTGGAGGAGTTTGTTTTCTCCTGACCCAAACCAATATATATGCAAATTCTTTAAACTTTCAAGATGCTGCGTCTTCTGCTTTTAAAAATTTGGTCTCTGCCGCCTCGGAAGGTACAAAAGTAAAAACAGGACATATGGTCGTGGACGGATTATTATCCAGAGGCGGAATGTCTTCTATGCTTCCCACAGTATGGCTTATCATTTCTGCCATGTTTTATGCTGGGATCATGGAAGGTGGGGGAATGACCCAAGTTTTAGCAGACAAGGTTTTAAACTGGGCAAAGGCCAGAGGTTCTTTATTCGCAGCTACAGTCTTTACTTGTATGGGGACCAATTTATTCTGCGCGGACCAATATCTTGCGATTGTGGTCCCAGGTAAAATGTTCAAAGAAGCTTATACCAGAAGAGGACTGGATCCTAGAAATCTTTCTCGATGTTTAGAAGATTCCGGGACAATGACTTCTGCTTTAGTTCCTTGGAATTCCTGTGGTTCCTTTATGGCCACTGCATTAGGAGTTCCTACACTGGTGTATCTTCCTTACGCATTCTTAAATTTACTTTCTCCTTTGTTTTCTTTGGTTACTGGATGGACCGGTTGGGGCCTGGCGGGACAAGATCCTGGATCTAAAAAAGAGATTTCTTAAACTCTTTTTAGCTTTTAAGAAGAAGAAGGTTTCTATAACATTTGCTCGATTATAAATCTTAGAAAAATGCTTGTGTCGTTACAGCGATATGCGAAAATACTAAAAAAGTGAGCAAAAGCTCACATTTTGAAAAAGGCATGTCTTGGGTGAAATTCCGAGACACTTCGAATATGAGGAGAGGAGTTGCGATGCCTAAATTCCATTTAAAAGAAAGGTATATTCCCGTTATAGGCCTATTGGTCCTGGGAATTTTGATGGGAGCCTTCGCTTCTTCTTGCAGTAGCAAAGAGGGAGAGGCGGTAGAAGGTTTTGCCCATGTGGTAATGGTGGATAATGCATTTTCTCCCCCTATGCAAAAGATCCCAATCGGCGGTCAGATCGAATTTATAAATTCAGGGGCTAACCCCCATAATGCGATCGCAGTGGATAAGTCCTGGTCTACCGAAAAAAGTTTCGGTAATATCGTGATGCCAAGGGGCGCCAAGATAAAGATCAGTTATCCTAAGGAAGGAGTTTTTCCTTATTATTGTAGCTTCCACGCTTCTCCTGATGGAAAAAGCGGAATGGTTGCTGACATCGTAGTAGGAAATGCCGCTTATAATCCGGCTGCAAGAGCAGGTAAAGATTGGAAGGTCGCTGAAAAATTTTCAGGAACCACTCGTAAGGTTCCACAAATGTATCCTACTATCCAAAACGCAGTCGATGCTGCTTCTCCTGGAGATCTTATCCTGATCAGCGAAGGTATATATTACGAAGAAGTGGTGGTTACTACTCCTTCTCTTACCTTAAGAGGAACAGATAGGAACAAAGTAATCTTAGATGGTCAGTTCCAAAGAGCGAATGGTGTCATCGTAGTTGGGGCAAACGGTGTTGCAGTAGAGAATATGACTGCAAGGAACGCAACCTTAAACGGATTCTTTTGGACTGGTGTAAAAGGATATAGAGGTTCTTATCTCACCGCTTATAATAACGGAGACTACGGGATCTATGCATTCGATTCTGTGAACGGAGTATTAGAACATTCTTATGCTTCCGGATCTCCTGATGCTGGGATTTACGTAGGCCAATGTTATCCTTGTAAGGCAATTCTTTATAATGTGATCTCCGAGAATAGTGCTCTTGGTTATTCTGGAACGAACGCAGGAGGAGAATTATACATCCTCAGTTCTATATGGAGAAATAATATCGTAGGTTTAGGACCAAATTCCTTGGATAGGGAACTTCTTCCTCCGGAAAGAGAAACCTATATTATTGGGAATTTGATCTACGATAATAATAACCTGACTGCTCCTATCAAACCTTTGGAATATCCTACTTACGGAACAGGGATCTTGATTGCAGGTGGATTACATAACGTGATCAAAAATAATGTTGTGATCGGACATGATAACCACGGGATTGCGATCTTTCCGAATCTTGATGAGAATTTCTGGTTCTCTCATAGAAATATTGTGGAAGGGAACATTGTTCATTCTTCTGGTTTTGGAGACTTGACTCTTGCAGGGCCGATCAGCATTGGAAATTGTTTCTCAAATAATAAATTCCAAACTTCTGTTCCTCCTTTATTAGAAAAAACGAATTCTTGCGGTTCAGGGATCAGATTTCCAATGGGCGGAGAAATTTTCACGGCATATAATGCGCTTTCTTTGATGGTGGATGCAACTAATGGAATTTATCCAAGCGGAGATTGGAAGAACCAACCGATTCCAGCTCCTCAAGCAAATATTCCTGGAGGAGTTGCGGCCCAGGTCAAACCTGCTATTCATCCTTTTGAAGATTTCGGTTTAGATTTGGATAAGGTAAAACTTCCGGAAGAAGCTGCTAAGATCTTAGCGGAAAGAAAACCTAAGTTCGGAGACGTTCTGGGTGGATTCTCTGTACCTAAACCTTTGGATATCCAAATAGTGATTTTCCGTTGGTTCGGATATTTGCTTCCACTTCTTCTTTACGTATGCTTGGTCAGCTTAAGTGTTTATGATCTGGTCTCTAAATCAGAAATTAGCCCAGGCAAATACGTATGGTTGGCGTTCGTTTCCTTAGTGCCTTATATCGGAGGAGGAGCTTATCTTCTTTCAGGCAAATCTTCTTATCCTAAATACTTGAGATTTACTCTTGTGTTTGCAGGATTCGGAGCTTCTCTTGCCTTCATTCTCTACCTTGGATTCACCATCGTGGGGAACGTCGGAGCAGGTTGATCTCAGGAAACTTAATACATTACAATTTTAGAATATAATAAGGAGTTATTTATGGAAACTACTCAATTTTACGATCCAGGATTTTTTACCTTACTTTTCAACTTTTACGGATACTATATTTTCTACATTTTATTCGCATTATGGGCACCGTTGGCCCTGATCGATTTGTCTAAAAGAGACGATGTGGATCCTAAAAAAGGAAGTTTATGGACTGCTGCTATTATTCTTGTCCCTCTATTTGGGGCAGGAGCATATCATATAGTTGGCGGTTCTAAAATCCCATCTTGGGCAAAGAACAGTCTTGTATATGGAGGGATCGGACTTTTGGTTTTAACACTTCTGATCTCCACAATCGCAAGATTCTAATAAACGGAAAGGTAATATGAATCGGAAGGATTTCCTTCGTTGGTTAGGAATAGGCGGTGCCGGACTCGCAGCGGGTACTGGGATCGCCGGAATAACCTCAGGCAAAAAAGAAGATCCGCTTTGTAGGACAGGATCTTCTATTCCTGGGCAGATTCCTTCTATCCGACTACCAGGGTCCATAGGTGGGAATTCCTATGGAAGTATGATCCATCCTCCGATGTTCGCGGATGCCGCGTTCTTGTCTAGGATGGAATTACATAGTACGATTCCCCAGGCTCCTTCTGGTTCTAAATTTCGTTCCGAAGTCAATATTATAGAAATGCCATTGACTGTGGCCCATAATACAGTCGTGGATGCTTGGACCTTTGATGGTGTTGTTCCTGGAAAAGTAATACGCGCAAGACTCGGTCAGGAAATGGAACTCACTTTTAGGAACCATTCCAATCATCCCCACTCAGTCCATTTTCATGGTACTCATGATCCTCAGCAAGACGGCTGGGAGCCGATCGCTCCTGGGGCAGAGAGAATTTATAAAATTACTGCTGGTCCGATTGGTTTTCATCCTTACCATTGTCATGTTCCTCCTTTAGCGAGTCATATGTCCAAAGGTTTGTATGGCGGATTCATAGTTGATCCTCCAGGAGGAAGACCTCCTGCTTTGGAGTTCATGTTAATACTTGCTGGCTGGGATCTGAATGAAACAGGCCGAAATGATATCTATGCTTGGAATGGTATCGCAGGTTATTATGATCGTTTCCCGATCAAGGTTCCTGTTGGAAAAAAAGTAAGATTGTATATAGCAAATATGACTGAACATGATCCAGTTGCTTCTTTCCATCTTCATTCCCAAACATTCGATGTATATAGAACAGGGACCAAACTTGTACCTGATGAGCATACGGATGTGATCACTCTGGGACAAACGGAAAGAGCAATTGTAGAATTTACACTTACTAAAAGAGGAAGATATATGTTCCATCCTCACCAGACCCATATGGCGGATAGAGGAGCGATGGGCTGGATCGTAGCAGTATGAATTTTTTAAAATCAAATTATAAAAATATAATCTATTCTCTATTAATTCTGGGGGTCGGCTTTGGTGTGGGTTTTTATCTAAAGAAGAAACCTATTTCTAAATTCGCATCTGAAGGTCCTGTGGCAGAATGGAAAACTGCTATCCTAAAGGATACAGAAGGTAAGTCTGTTCGTCCTGCAGAATTAACTGGGAATTTGTTTGTTGTTTATTTTGGATTTTCCCATTGTCCTGATATGTGCCCAATGGCTTTGAATGATATAGAGAACGCATTCAAAACCTTAAAGGAAGATTCTGAAACAGTTACTCCTGTGTTTATCACAATCGATCCGGAAAGAGACACTCCAGAAGTATTAAGAAAATATATTTCTCATTTTCCTGGAAAAGAACTCGTAGCTTTAACTGGTGGAAAGGATCAGATCGGAGAGTTACAGAAAGGATTTGGAGTATACTCGCAAAAGACCCAAATTCCTAAAGGAAATGGAGAATATGGAATGGATCATACTCTCTTTATATACCTGGTAGATAGAACTGGAAATATACTAAGAGCTTATCCTACAGGCATTAAGGGAGAAGAGCTCGCAAAAGAGATCCGGGAATTATTGTAATCATTCTTTATCATAAAAAGCGAATACAACAGCAAGGATCACCAGAAAAAAACTAACTGCGTGATTCCATTTCATTTTTTCTTTTAATACCAGAATTGCAAATCCAACAAAAATAGTGATCGTGATCACTTCTTGTAAGATCTTGAGTTGGAAACCACTTAATCCATCTTCTGCATATCCGATCCGATTTGCAGGAACCATCAGACAATATTCTAAAAACGCAATCCCCCAAGAGATCAGGATCGTTTTCCAAAGTGGAAAGTCCTTAAAGAACTTTAAATGACCATACCAGGCAAAGGTCATGAATAAATTGGAAAGAGTGAGTAATACAAAAGTCCTCATAAATCCAGGAAACCCGAATGGAAGAATAGAGGCAAAAAAAAACCGGGCGGATGCCCGGTTATCAAGTAAGGATTTGCTGAAAAACAATTAGTTAGTTTTTACCTCTATCTTTTTACTCAGAGGTTTCTTCCTTGGAAGTTTGAGTTGTAGAACCCCATTTTTGAGAATAGCGGAAATTTTATCCTCTTCCACCGGCTCAGATATGAGGAAGGTCCTTTTATAATCTCCAGTTCCGTATTCCGAATATCTTAAGTTTCCTTTCGGTTCAGAAACACTGGTCTTCGCGGAGATCCTAAGCTCGTCCTTTTCCAAAGAAATTTCAAGATCGGATTCTTTTACACCTGGAAGATCCAGGACAAGAAGATGTTCTTCTTCATTTGAATAAAGATCTGTAGAAGGAGTGTAGATCGCTCTCGGCCTTTGGGTTTTCTCTTGTTCTGTTGTGATATTTTCTTCTGATTTTAGTAATTCTGATACGCTCATTTTTTTTCTCCTTATGCCTTTGCTTCGATACGGATCTTTCTTGGTTTTTCGCTTTCCAGAATTGGAAGAGCTAAGGTTAAAACTCCGTCTTTCACGGACGCTTCTACTTTTTCTGAATCTACCGCAACTGGCAGTTCTAGTCTACGCTGGAATTTTCCTCTGGCTCTTTCTATCCTACGAGGTTTATCTTGTGTGTATTCCTTCCATTCACCTGAGATGGTGAGAAGGTTATGAGCCACTGTGATATCCAGATCTTCTGGAGAAAGACCAGGAACCTCTGCAGTCACTGTTATTTTGTCTTGGTCTGTATAAACATTTAGCGCAGGATATACCTGTCCGCCTTCCCAGACTGGATCGAATAAATTATGGAATCTATTTTGAATTCTTCTTACTTCGCTAAAAAAATTTGGGTTTCTCATCATTTGCCTCCTGGGCTCATTTAGCACTTTAATGATTAGAGTGCTAAATTTGCAAAAAGGTTCCATCAATTTTTATAAAATTTAGCACTTTTTTGTAAAGAGTGCTAAAGGGTAGAAGTGCCCATATTTTTTCAGGAATCGGCTGATTCTGGCCAAAAACAAGCTTTAGGGAGGAAAAAAGAAGATATTCCTTTTCTGGTTCAAGGGGAAGATTAGCCGAAATTTTAGGCTTCTTAGGCGATTCCTCGGACCAGAAAGGAGAAATTTTGAATTCGGAACCCAATCTGAAAAAGAACAGAATACTTTTGATCCGCTGCAAAGATGAAGCGGGGCTGATCCATCGTATCACAGGATTTTTAGCAAATATCGGTGCCAATATTGTAGGGAACCAAGAGTTCGTAGAGCCCTTAGAAAAGGTATTCTTCATGAGAACCGAATACTCTTTAGAGAACAGCTCAAAAGAAGAAGGTCTCATCTCCGAACTTGCAAAAATCCTTCCTAAAGATGCTGAGCTTACTTTATCCAACCCAAGGCTTCCTAAGGTAGTTTTACTCGCTACTAAAGAGCCTCATTGTTTGGGAGATATTCTTCTTCGTTGGAGATACGGAGAATTGCCCATGGAACTTTTGGGAGTGGTTTCCAATCACGAAATTTTAGAGGATCTTGTCCGGGATTTTAAACTTCCTTTTCATTGTATTTCCAGCGAAGGGATGAGTAGAGAAGAACATGAAAACCAATTGGATTCATATCTGAAGGAGCTCCAACCAGATTGGATCGTTCTCGCAAAATACATGAGGATACTTACTTCTGATTTTGTAAAAAAATGGGAGCATCGTATATTAAATATCCATCATTCGTTTTTACCTGCGTTCGTAGGGGCAAAGCCGTACGAACAAGCATATAAACGTGGAGTTAAGATCATAGGTGGAACAGCTCATATAGTGACAGAAAATCTGGATGAGGGGCCAATCTTAGTCCAAGATGTTTGTCATGTGGATCATGGTTATTCCCCTGAACGTTTGGTTTTATACGGAAGGGATCTGGAGAAGGTAGTCTTGTCCAAGGCTCTTCGCCTGCTTTTGGAAGATAGAGTGATGATCTTTCAAAACAGAACTATTATTTTTGAATAGGTTAGAAATGAAAAGAATATTAGGTTTTTAGAACATACATGAAATTAAAATACATCGGCTTTATTTTTTCGATACTACTTGCTTGTGTTCCTCCGTTATTTTCCTTTTACGGTTACGTTCCTCCTTCTGTGGGAGGGATGTTTTTTATTTTTCTGATCTCAGCAGGATTATGGATTTTTGAAATTATTCCAGGTCATGCCACTTCTATTTTGATCATATTTTCAGAGATCATCCTATTTTCTAATCCTGGTAAATGGGAATTTTTAAAACAGTATGCAGGGCCTGGAAAGGCGACTCCTCCTGCAGTATTTTTAGCATCACTTGCGGATTCAGCAGTTGTTTTATTTTTAGGAAGTTTTGCATTAGCCAAGTCCTGCGTAAAAGTAGGTGTGGATCGCTGGCTTGCGAATCGAGTTTTGCCTTATTTCGGAACTTCTCCCAAATATGTTCTGCTTGGGCTTATGTGTATCACTGCTACAATTTCTCTTTGGATGAGTAATACTGCTACGGCTTCTTTGATGATCGCATTGGTATTTCCATTACTCATGGTTTTGGATAAGAATGAAAAATTTAGAAAAGCAGTTTTGATCGGAATTCCATTTGCTGCAAATTTAGGAGGGATTGGAACTCCAATCGGTTCTCCTCCCAATGTGATCGCATTTGCAAATTTAAAAAACCAAGGGTATGGGGATTTTATTTCTTTCGGGACCTGGATGCTTCTTGCAGTTCCTCTTTTGATCATTTTACTTTTTGCGGCATGGTTTTGGCTTCTTCGTACATTTCCTGCGAGTGAAGGTTTAACTCTTTCTCTTCGTTATGAAACCATTTCCGAAGAGGGTTCCGAGAAAAAATTGAGATTTGTTTTGTTTGGTTTTTTGGCTACTGTACTTCTATGGTTGACTGAGTCATTTCATGGAATCCCTGCAGGAGTTGTGGCTTTATTTCCACTTCTTCTTTTTACTTCTTTTGGAATATTAGAATCTAATGATTTACGTTCTTTGGAATGGGATGTTTTGATCTTAGTTGCAGGAGGGATCGCTCTTGGAACAGGAATAGAAAAAAGTGGGGCAGGGATCTGGTTTGGTGAATTGATCGGTAAACAAGCGGGTCCAGGAGAAAGTCTTTGGGTGCTTGGGATCTTCTTCTCTATCGGACTTTTTCTTTCTACATTCTTATCTAATACTGCTACTGCAAATCTTCTGGTTCCTTTGGCTCTTCCTGTGGCTGCACTTTTGCTTCCTGGAAATGAATCTTACGCGATCCAATTAGTTTTAGGATCTGCGTTAGGTGCTTCTCTTGCGATGTCTTTACCTGTATCTACTCCTCCGAATGCAGTGGCTTATGCTGTAGGAGGTTTTGAGATCAAAGATATGGCTAAGGTCGGTGTGAGGATCGGGATCTTCGGTCTAATACTTGTTCTTTTGGGATTTTTGATCTTTAAATAATAGATCCTGAAAATTCATCCACGGAATGCTATTAATTCGGAATGGATGATAAAAAATGGGGAATGAATCTATACTGCGTTAGGCGAAAAGAATTCGAAAATTCATCGGTCTGAATGTTACTTAAGGTATGAACTTCTCCCTTAGAAGATTTAATATTTCCATTCTATTTTTTCTTATTCTTTCTTGTTCCTCCTCGGACCAATCCATTCCGTCTGAATTAGTTTTGCTTTTTGGAGGAGCTACAGAGAATTCAAATCCTTCTCCTCCTGATCCCCAAAAACCTTGGCCTAAATTTTTAGGAGTTTTTGGTAAAATGACTTTCGCGAGTGGCGCTAACGTAGATCCCGATGGAAATATAATAGCTACCGGATTTACAGAAGGGAATTTGGGCGGGCAACCTATGCTCGGCAAAATGGATTCTTATATTACGAAATACGATGAAGAAGGCAAAAAACTTTGGACGAGACATTTAGGCGGAGGTCCTAAAGACTTTTCTAAAGGAAGTACTTATGGTCTTGCCGTAAAAACAGACAAGGACGGAAATATTCTAAGTACAGGAATGACTGTCGTGGAGAAATTAGACGGCCAGAATAAAATTGGATTCCAAGATGCTTATTTAGCGAAATATGATAAAGACGGAAACAAAAAATGGACTAGAATGATTGGTGGAGGAAGTAACACCGATTTTCATTTTGGAACTTCTGCAGGAAGAGGTGTTACCTCTGATCAGTTTGGAAATATTTATGTGAATGGAACTACAAATGCGGATACATTTTTTGGCGAAACAAATCCCGGCGGACAGAATGGATATTTTATAGTTAAATATGACCCGGACGGAAACCAAGTATGGGCAAGAATGGCTCGCAATACCAATCCGGATAATCATGAATCGATCGCAGGAGATCTTACAATAGATTCGAATGGAGAAATTTATTTTGTAGGAGCTGCTCAAGGCGGTTTTGATAATCAGACTGAGATCGGGATAGAAGACGCTCTTCTAATTAAGTATGATTCTGACGGAAATAAACTTTGGGTCCGGTTATTAGGAGTTCCTGGTCAAATTTCAGTTGCGAATGAAGTTAGCATAGATACGGATCGAAACATTTACATAGTAGGGATTACGTCCGGAGAGCTGGATGGTCAAACGCCGATTGGAACAACTGACACTTTTATAGTAAAATACGATAAAGATGGAAACAAATTGTGGACCAGACTTATTGGAAATCCAGATTATTCCAGTTTTTTCAGATCAGAAACCCAAGGTTTCGGAATTACTGTGGATCCGAATGGGAATTCGTATATCGCAGGAACAATCTCTGCGGTAAAAATACTTTTTACTAATTCGATCAATAGTGCATTCGCAGCAAAATTCGACACGAATGGGAATTTAATCTGGTCGAATTTGAAATATATGGAAAAGGACACTAAATGTGAGGTCCGCGCCCAAGATGTAGTCTTAGGTTTGAATGATTCCTTTTTTGTAGTAGGTTACACTTCCTGTCTTTTGAATATAATAGATCCTGTGAATGGTATCAATAGCCTGTTTATTTCTAAAGAAACTCCTTAAGTATTTTATTTCCGAAAACGAATCGGGACTTAAAACTGTCCCGAAACATGTTGTTTTTTCGAAAACACCTCATTATTAGGATTCGGATACTTTTCTATTTTCCGTTTTTACTCACGTTTGCCTGCGCAGGGGTCCCCGAAATTTCTTCCGGTTCTGAAAAACCTCCGGAATCACAGGCAAGTATAGTAGATAAGATAGAAACCCAAATAGAAAAGTTGTTTGGGAAAGAAGAAGATCCAGAGCTAGTAAAAGTACTACTCGGTGGGGACGTCATGTTTAATTGGGGGATCCGGGATACAATCAAGTCCAAAGGAGAACTCGCCCCAGTTAAAGGTCTTAAATCAGTTTTTGAAAGCGCAGACCTAAGAGTTTTAAATTTAGAAACTCCAGTTGTATCCGAAAAAAGTTGGGATCACGGCAAAGCTTACGTATTCCAAGCAAAAGAATCTGATCTAGAAACTATGAGTTTTTTAGGAGTGGATCTTGTCTCTCTGGGAAACAACCATGCAATGGATCATGGTCCAGAAGGATTGGAAGAGACACTCAAGTTTTTAGGAAATAGAAAGATCGCATCTATCGGTGCCGGAAAAAATTTAGAGTTTGCTTTTCGTCCTTGGATCTGGGAAGGAAAGGATACTTATCTTAGAGTGTATTCTGCAACGAATGTTGCAGAAGGTAGATCTCATTATGCAGGACAAACTCCAGGTGTTATGCCTTTGGATCCAGAACTGATCCTGAAAAAATTCCAGATAGAAAAATTCCAACTGAATTCATCTAAAACTTCTAAAAGAGATAAAAAATCTAAACCACTTCTTCCGGGGAAACAATTCAGGATACTTTCTCTACATTGGGGAGTGGAATATTCTCCTTTTCCAACGATTGAACAGAGAAAGATCGCAAAAACTTTAGCAGACGGTGGATTAGATATTATAGTAGGGCATCATCCTCATATTCCCCAAGGTATTGAGAAGATAGGGAACACAATCGTATTTTATTCCTTAGGAAATTTGATCTTCGGAAGTAGAAATGCCTACTTAAACCATAACTTAATCGTAATACTCCATATTAAAAAAAGCAAATTGATCAATATCGAACTTGTTCCTATTTTCGGAAAGTTCCAGAACGAGGATCATTTGGTAAGACCGCTTGAAGGAAAGGAAGCAGAGAATTTTTTAAAAGAAGTCGCGGTCCTTTCCCAAGACTTGGGTACTAAGATTCGGATCGACGGAGACAGAGCTTGGGTAGAGTTGGATTAAGCTACCTGAGCCCAGTTTTCTATTCTCAATCCTGGAATTTTTTGAAAATGTCTTTCGTTATTCGTAACTAAAGTATAGTTCAAATACAAAGCTGTAGATCCGATGAGTAGATCAAAGTCCTCTACTGTATTTCCTTTTTTCTGCTGAATAGCCTTGAGTTCTCCATAGGTTTCCATAATTCCTTCGGTCAATTCTATCACTGGAAAAAGTTCGGCGATCCTTCGGACCGTCGCCAGATTTCTTTCCTTGTAGGTAGATTTCTGGGCACCAAAGATCAATTCTCCATAAGTGATTACGGAAACTGATTTGATGGAATTTTTACGGTCCAAAAAATTTTGCCGAACGATTGGATCTTCTTTTAAGCTATAGATGATAATATCAGTATCAATCAAATAGCTCATCTGCATCTTTCCCTAATGTGTTTTTGGTTCGAGAGGAGCGTATGTCCTTTGCGATCTTATCAGGACCTCTGTCGTCCACCCAGGAACCTGATAATTCTAAGAAACCCAAGGTCTTACGTTCGGATTCTTTATTGTCGTGTGCTAGATAGTTCTCTATTAAAAGAACTACTTCTTGGCTAACGGATCTGTGTTCCATTTCGGCTCTCCTTTTTAATGCTTCGTAGAGTCTGTCGTCTATGTCCCTGACTTGTAAGTTTGCCATAACCTGAACCTCTCAGATTATGGTGCGCCAACTTCATGAAATCGCAAGCAGAATTCATGAAACCCGGGATCGTAAGGCGGAAAAGACATTCCCTCGCATTTTGGAAAGTCAAAGAATGGATTAAGAAAATTGGAATTAGAAATAGAGAAGGTTAGTGGAATATTGATTCTAATTACGCCTTAGCGCCATTTTGGGAGCTAAGACGCCCAAATCTATTCCACTTGACCCCTTGCCCCTAAGGCCGAAAATAGGACAAAATTCGGTTCTTCTGCTCGCCGCATTTGCGCAGACGGGCATTTTCCCATAGGAGAAACTTTTGAGAAACTACGAGATTACTACAATCACGCGTTCAACCGCGAAGGAAGTTGCTAAAACTGAAGTCCTTGAGATCTTCAAAAAGCATTCCATCAACGTTACCGCTGAAGAAGAATGGGGTCAAAAGAAACTTTGGCATCCAATCCAACACCAAGACTACGGAATATTCACACACTTCAAAGTGAATGCAGAACAATCCGCCTTAGAAAAGGTAGAGCGTGACTTTGGTCTTAACCAAAATTTACTTCGCTCTATGATCGTCCGCCTCAATGGCTAACGATATCAATCGGGTGACCCTTGTTGGGCGCCTGACCCGTGATCCGGAATTCAAAACCGTAAACGGGACTTCTCTTGTGAATTTTTCCTTAGCTAACGGTCGCACTTATGTAACCGGCGGAGAGAAAAAAGAGGAAACTCATTTTTTCGACTGCGAGGCTTGGGGAAAAGGCGCGGATATCATCCAGCAATACTGCAAGAAAGGCAAACAACTCGTGATCGAGGGACGCCTTAAGCAGGACACCTGGGAAACCATGGAAGGCAAGAAGGCCTCCCGCATTCGTATCGTTGTGGAAAATTTCCAGATGATCGGTGGTGCAAGGGAGAATGGAGGCGGAGAGTACGGCTCTTCCGCTAATAGCGGATCTTCTTCTTATTCATCTGCTCAAGATGATATGGGAAGTTCTGCAATGGACGACGATATACCTTTTTAACGAGGACAACATTCATGTCAGATAATGAAACACAAGAAGAATTAAAGCAGGATGTAGCTGCTGAGGGCATGCCTTTAGATCAAGACGGAGGACGCCCCCCTAAAAAACAAAACAAGTATAAGAAGAAAGTTTGCCGTTTTACTGCAGACCCTGAACTTGCTAAACAAATTAATTATAAGAATACCGAACTTCTAGAAAGATTTATCACTAACCGTGGTAAGATCATTCCAAGAAGAATTACTGGAACTTCTGCAAAGTATCAAAGAATACTTGCTAGAGAGATCCGCAAAGCGCGCAGCATCGGTCTTCTACCGTTCAAAGTAAACTAAGGAGAAACTAATGAGAGTAATATTACAAAAAGATGTTTCTAACTTAGGAGACGCTGGAGACGTTAAGGAAGTAGCGGACGGTTTCGCTCGTAATTTTCTTTTCCCTCAAAGACTCGCTGTAAGAGCTTCTGAAGGTAAGACCAAAATGGCTCTTCACCAAAAGAAACTTGCAGATCTTAAAAAAGACAAACGTAAGAAAGATATGGAATCTGTATCTTCTGGATTGAACGGAAAAGAATTCGAAATTTCCGTTAAAACCGGAGGTGGGGATAAACTTTTTGGAGCGGTAACTCCAGCTGATGTAGCTGCTCTGTTAAAAACTGCAGGATTCGAAATTGACAAACGTAAAATCGAATTTGCAGAACCTATCCGTAACCTAGGTTCCTATAAATTGAAAGTGCGTCTTGCAGAAGGTATCCTCCCGACTATCACAGTTCATGTGAAGAAAGAGGAAGTCGTTTCTACAGAAGCGTAAGCCGGAGCAAAAATGCAAGCCGACTCCTTGTTTGAACTGGAATCCGAGAAATCTTTTCTCGGATTTCTGCTTCTTAAAGGAGCGGATAATCTAATCGATATCCCCCTCGTTCCTGAGGATTTTTACCAAGATACAAACAGAAGGATTTACAAGGCAATTCTGGACCTTGTGGATAAAAGGATCGCAGTAGATCCGGTTTCAGTCCTAAACTTCTTAAAAGAAAACTCCCTACTCAAAGATCCCGAAAGAGAATATGAATATATTTATTCTCTCTATAAGGATTCTGTAGTTTCCCATCCACTGGGTTATTATGCGGAAAGGATCAAACGTCTTTCCGAAAGAAGAAAATATTCTAAATTATTAATGAACGCCCTAGAGCTTATCCAGAAAGAGCCGGGCGAAAACGAATCTGTATTCAATCAGATCGAACAAAGTCTTACAGATGTTTCTAGGTCTGCGGATGTAAAAGGACTTCTTCCTGTTTCTGGGGATAAGGCGGCTCTTTCTGAATATATCAAAGATATTATGGAGAGTAGAGGCCAGATCAAGGGTCTCAGAACCAATTTTACTCAATTCGATGAGATGACTTCCGGTCTAAAAGAATATGAGATGATGGTCCTAGCAGCGAGACCTGGTAACGGTAAGACTACCTTGGCTCTAAATATTGCATCCAACGTTGCACTAATCCATAACAGACCAGTGGTGATCTTTTCATTAGAGATGAGTAGAATGGAACTTTTACTCAAACTTGTATGCTCTTATGCGCAGGTGGAATCCAATAAATTAAAACGTTCCGAAGTAACTAAGTCAGATGCCCCAAAGCTAATCGAAGCAATCATTAAGGTAACTTCTTCTCCCATTTATATAGATGACTCTGGTGCACTGAGTGTGGACGATTTTAAGGGAAGGGTTCGTAAACTTCTTACCAACGAAAATCTTGGGCTCATCATCGTGGACTATCTTCAGCTCATGAACGATCCCAAAAACAGGGATGGGGGAAGACAACAAGAGGTTTCCTCGATTTCCAGAGCACTCAAGCAGATGGCCAAAGAAGCAAGATGCCCTGTGATCGCACTTTCCCAGATGAACCGTTCCATTGAGCAGAGATCCAAGGACCAAAGACCTCAACTTGCCGACTTAAGAGAGTCAGGTGCAATCGAGCAGGACGCGGATATTGTTACATTCATCTATCGTGGAGAGAAGGGAAAGGACGAAGAGGAAGATCCTAGAATGAAAGGAATGGCGGAGATTATCATCGCCAAAAACAGGTCCGGACCAACAGGCTCTTTTCCACTTGCCTTCCGACCTGAACTTTCCAGATTTGATAACGTGTAGTCCCGGCAAGGCCGGAATTTACGGAACCGTCTTTATTAATCGAAATGACGGCTCGGTGTGTCTGTTCTGAAAAATATTCGGAACGAGTTATTATATTAATAAATAAGGAACTGGAATTTCTTTGGAAGATTGGATTTTAGAAGGTTATAAATCAAGAGCCTGGGCAGGTGAAGTAACTGATGCCCAAGAAGGAAAAACTCTCACTTTATTCGGTTGGTCTTTTCGATTCCGAGACCAAGGCGGAGTTATCTTTGTGGATCTCCGTGATAGGACAGGGATCCTGCAAGTAGTATTACGTAAAGAAATCCTGGGAGAAAACTTTGCTGCTGCGGAAAAGATCCGTTCTGAGTATGTGATCGCAGTCCAAGGAAAGCTTAAAAAACGGGATGCAGAAAGTATCAATCCCAAGATGAAAACTGGGACGATTGAACTTGTTGTAGACCAACTCATCATTCTGAATTCTGCAAAAACTCCTCCATTCTCTCTGGACGAATTCGAAGAGATTTCCGAAGAAAACCGCCTGAAATACAGATACTTGGATTTTAGAAGGGACGAACTTAAGAACAGAATGATAAAACGTCATGAGTTCGTATTCGCGATTCGTAATTATCTAAATTCTCGTAAATTCGTAGAGATTGAGACTCCAATCCTGAATAAGTCCACTCCGGAAGGAGCACGTGATTTTTTGGTACCTTCTCGCCTGAACCCGAATTCATTCTATGCTCTTCCTCAATCTCCTCAGATCTTCAAACAGATCCTGATGGTGGGTGGAATGGAGAGATATTTTCAGATCGTAAAATGTTTCAGAGACGAGGATCTAAGAGCGGACAGACAGCCTGAGTTCACTCAGTTGGATATGGAATTCTCTTTTGTTTCCCAAGAAGAAATTCTCTCCGAGATCGAAGGTCTATTCTCCAAAATAATGAAAGACGTCTTCAGTCTGGATTTTAAAGGTCCATTCTCTAGAATGCCTTATAAACAAGCGATGGAAGAATATGGTTCTGATAAACCGGACCTTCGTTTTGGAATGAAACTGGTAGATGTTTCCGAAATCGTAAAAGATTCAGACTTTCAAGTATTTGCAGGTGCAGTCGCAAATGGTGGAGTCGTAAAAGCAGTCTGCGTTCCTGGCGGTTCTGTAATTTCCAGAAAAGAGATCGAAGATCTAACCGCCTGGTTGAACAGAGATTATAAAGCAAAAGGCCTCGCATACATGAAACACGGGGCAGAAGGACTCGAATCTACTATTACAAAAAGATTCACTCCGGAAGCTCTTTCTAAAATTGCAAGTTTAGTCGGCTCTAAAGAAGGAGACATGGTCTTTTTCGGAGCGGATGAAAGAGAAATTGTAAATCATTCTCTAGGTGCACTTCGTCTGAAACTTTCGGAAAGATTTGACAAACCTGCAGAAGGAAGCTTTCATATTTCCTGGATCGTGGACTTTCCGATGTTCGAATGGAATAAGGACAGCAAACGCTGGGATTCCTTGCACCATCCGTTCACTTCTCCTGGAGATTCCAGTTTGGAAATTTTTTCTTCCGAGGAAAGACTCCAAAAAGAAGCAGGAAATGCGCTCGCAAAAGCCTATGATCTAGTGCTGAATGGTGTGGAGATCGGTGGAGGTTCCATTCGTATCCATTCCAAAGATGTGCAGACTCGAGTCTTCTCCACTTTGGGGATTGGACCAGAGGAAGCTAAGGAAAAATTTGGCTTCTTATTGGAGGCCTTGGAATATGGGGCACCTCCTCATGGAGGGATCGCGTTCGGTATCGATAGGATCATGATGCTCTTGACTGGCGGAAAATCCATCCGAGATGTGATCGCATTCCCTAAAACGCAGAAGGGTGTTTGTTTGATGAGTGAATGTCCGTCTGAAGTGGAAGAGAAACAGCTCCAAGAATTGAAGCTTAGGTTGATAAAGGTTTAATCGTATCAGGAAAGAACAATTTACTTTCGAAAACCAAGACCTGTATCGTAAGATCTGTGGGATCAACGATACGGGTGTCAAAAATTTGGAAAAACAATTGGAGATCGATCTAATCCCGAGAGGGAACGGTTTCCAGGTAGAAGGAATTCCTACAAAGGTAGAATTCGCCTTAGATTTTTTCAGATTATTGGAAACCAATTACCGCGACAGACCTGATCGGGATTTTACGGACCAATTCGATTTCGGTTATCTTCTTAAACAAGCTACTAAAGAAAAGAAGAAGGAAGAGCGTAAGTCGGACGACGAGCCCTTCAAACCTAACGAAAAAATTCTTACCACATATAAGGGAAAACATCTTTATTCCAGGACTAAAAACCAGGAAAAGTATATTCAATCTTTCTTAAATAATCTGATCACTTTCGGGATCGGCCCTGCCGGAACAGGAAAAACATTCCTATCCGTTGCAATGGCCTGCAGATTTTTGCAAAATGGGATCGTAGATAAGATCGTTTTAACAAGACCAGCGGTAGAAGCAGGGGAGAATCTTGGATTTTTACCTGGGGATCTAAACCAAAAGGTGGATCCGTATCTTCGTCCAGTGTATGATGCTTTGAACGAATGTATTGGTTTTGAAAAAACCCAAGAATATATCGCACTTACTAAAATTGAGATCGCACCAGTTGCATTTATGAGAGGTCGGACTCTTTCCAAAAGTTTTATCATTTTGGACGAGGCCCAAAACTGTACTCTTGCTCAGCTTAAAATGATTATGACCCGTTTGGGCCGAAATTCCAGGATGTGTATCTCCGGGGATGTGACCCAAATTGACTTAGAACATGGTAGATCCGGTTTCGATCGTGTGGTAAACTTGTTCAGACAGACAGAAGGAATTGGCCAAGTGTTTTTCGGAAAAGAAGATATCACCCGACATCCATTGGTTGAGACCATCGTGAGGAAGTTCGAGGAATTGTAATGTTTCCCTTGGGATCACTTTTAGAAAGAGGAATGGCTTGGATCACGGATACCTTGACCAAGATCCGTCCAATTTCTTTCGTGAGAAAATTCCAGGTCATCCTCACTGCTATCACTTTGATCATCGTGACTTGGATGCTTGCCATCCCATTTTTCGGTCAGGATAAAATTAATCTATCTCAAGACGGTCCTTATTCAGAAGGCAAGAATGCTTTAGATAAGGTTGTATCTACTAAAGATATAGTTTACGAAGACGAAGAAAAAACGAAGGCCAAAAAATTTAAGTCATTCCAATCTGCTCCGAATTTTTTTGATAGAGATTATAGAGTTCTAATAGATATAATTCGCCCTGCTATCCAGGAAGATATGGAGAAGTATAGGGAGCCAAAACCAACTGGAGAAGTGAAAACTTCCACAGAATTACTGACTGCAGTTCCAAGATGGAAGAATAGATCCAAAGAAGAATTAGAACTCCTACTTAAAACTCCTGGAAAATCCAGGGTTAGGGATCTTGTTCAACAATATAGTAATTTAGTTTTTTCTAATTTTTGTATTTTAAGGGATCAACCGGTGGATTATTCCGCGATCCGTGCAGCTGAAGCAAGGATCCGTAACTCTGGCGCCAGCGGAAATAAAGAGCAGATTTCTTCTGTAGAGGGTGCATTTGTAATTCCTCGTATGTATTTGTATAGAGATAGTGCTACTATCGATACTTTGAATCGTTTGGCTGCGGAGAAGTTACAAGCCACAGATCCTCAGCTTCTTTCTATTATCCAAAAACTTGCACTGACTTATGTGTATTCTAATCCAGCTTGTACTTATAATGCGGAAGAAACCAAAAATCAAAAACAAGCCGTCATGGATAGGACGGAACCTGTAAGTAGCAGGATCAATGCAGGGGAAACCATAGTAAAAGCGGGGGAGACAATCACTCCCGATATCTATCAGAAATTATTAATAGTAAATAGATATGCGACTCGGGCGAATATTGCATCTATCACATCTATACTTCTAATCCAATCTATTTTTGTAATTATTGTATATGCGTTCTTGAAGAAGTATAATCCGAAACGTTTGAATGATGTATCCAGTAACGTGATCGTATTTACATTGATCTGGTCCTTGGTGTTATGGGCTTACTTGGCATCCAAGGCTTTTTTTAGTTTTGAGAATAGTTACGATTCTGTATTTTACTTCGCACTTGTGATCCCGACTGGAATGGTTTGTCTAATCTTGTCAATGATCTATGATGAACAACTGTCAATTGCGATTGGTTTTTTCCTTTCCTTCTTTGTGTTTGCTGCATCCAGATATAATCCTACTTCTTTCATTTTAGCTTTCGTAATGACCGTTGTTGCGGCAACTTACGGAAGAAAGATGAGAAAGAGGATCGATTTTATCAAAGCCGGATTCTATATGGCTTTGGTCCAGATGTTGATCTCTTCTTCCGGATATTTGTTTGATTCCAGGAATTATTGGGTAGCAGTTCCATCCGGTTCTCATTTTAGAGACCTTTGGGAATCAAATATATTCAGATTGTATTTATTATGTTTAGTGAATGGATTCGTCTGCTCCACTTTGACTCAATTACTTCTGCCTATTTATGAGTATGTATTCAATATACCTACTCGATTTAAATTGCTGGAACTTGCAGACACTGGTCATCCATTGCTGCAGGATCTACTGACCAAAGCACCTTCTACTTATACCCATACTTTTTTAGTGGCGGCTATGTCTGAAAGAGCCGCTCAAAATCTGGAACTGGATTGGCTTTTGACTAGGGTTGGTGTATATTTCCACGATATAGGTAAGATCCCAAATGCAGGATTTTTCGTAGAGAACCAGCACTTGATCCCTAAGAAAGAAAATATCGATAAGAATAATCCTGCAAAGGCTGCTAAGATCGTAATCGATCACGTTTTAGACGGAATAGAAATGGCTAAGAAGGCGAGACTTCCAAGAGAAGTAATCGATTTTATTCCGGAACATCATGGAACTTCTACCATGGCATTTTTCTATCATAAGGCACTTGCAGAACTTTCTCCTTCTCAGAAGAAAAAACTGAAAAAAGCAGATTTCCAATATCCAGGTCCTAAACCACAGAGAAAAGAAACTGCGATTGTGATGATTGCAGATAGTTTAGAAGCTGCGAGTAGATCCTTGGAAGAAGTAACTCCAGAAGCCTTAGATGCACTTATCACAAAGATCGTAAACGGAAAATTGGCGGAGAACCAATTGGATGAATGTGGACTCACATTAGGGGATCTGGAAGTTGTAAAATATTCCTTCAAGGAAGTTCTTCTTTCTAGTCTTCACTCTAGACCTAAATATCCTAAACCTGAGGATACAAAAGCTTTAGAAGAGAAGAACAAAAATATTTTGGGGAAACACGCCCCTAAGAGCCACTGACTTGTTTGAGTTTTCTTCGGATTTCGATCCGGATTCTCTTCCTTCTTGGTTGTCCGAATCTTCTCTGGAATCTCGCTGGGAAATTTTAAGTAAATTCTCTTTTCCTACTATTAATACTCATGTTTCTCTTGTTTTGACGGACGATGGATCTATCCAAGAGCTGAATCGTGTCAGAAGAGGAAAAGATTATGCGACTGATGTTCTTTCCTTTCCTTTAAGTTTTGATCTGACTCCTTGGGAACTTCCCCCAAACAAAAAAGAGAACTTCGGACCCATCTTAAGTTTAGGTGAGATCGTGATCTCTTGGGATACTTGCAAAGCCCAAGCTAAGAGTATAGGTCATAGTGAAGAAGATGAATTTTTTAGATTATTCGTGCATGGTTTTTTACATTTAATCGGTTATGATCATGAACGAGGAGAAGAAGATGAGGCTCTAATGAAAGAGAAGGAGGATCTATGCCTGGATCTAGTCCTGGGGCCTTAAAAAAAACCACTGGCATCGTAATGGAAAGCCGCATCCTTCCCGAAGGAGATGCATTTTTGCGACTTCTACCTGAAGAAGGAGAAGTAGGGAGTTTCCGAGTAAAAGGGATCAAAAAAAGTAAAACAAGACCTATCGCCGCTGTGGAACCTGGATCTCTCACTGTATTAGATTATTATTTCACCCAAGGAAGAGACACGTTTAACGTAAAAGAGATTGGATTAATCAGAAGATTCGATAAAGCAAAGACAGGATATTCAGGAACTGTTTTAGTTTCTTATCTGGTGGAACTTGTTTCTTCTTTTTTGACGGAAGGTGGTTCTCATCCAATGGAGTATAAACTTCTTCTGGGCGCCTTAAAAGAATTAGATGAAGACGGTTACAAACCTGTATTCTTACCTTTTTTCAAACTAAAATTATTATATGTGGGTGGCTTCTTATCCAAAGAAATGGAATGTGCAAGCTGCGGAAAAAATCTCGCAGAGATCCAATCCTGCAGTTTGGACGAAACACATTTTGAGATAGTCTGTGGGGATTGTGGAAATCCTAAACCGGACAAGTATGGTCTTGTATTATTCGTTCAAGATTGTTTGGCTTTGAGATATAGGGACCTAAAGGATAAAAAGATTTCCCTTGAACTCCTGAAGGAGGCGGATAGCTTAAGTAACCGGGCCTTAAAACCACTTCTTGGCAGAAGACTTAAATCGGAACCTATGTTGTACGATTCCTTAGGGGAAAATCTTGGATAAACTTTTTAAAACTGCATTTTTACTTATCTATACTGTGGGTCTGGTTTTTCTGATCATTCTTCAGGAAAGATGGGGGAAGAAAGATATTCCACCTCGTCCTGTAATGGCCGAGGCTTCTAGAAATTGCCAATATCTTGAATGTATCCTCAGGGAGAAAAACCTGGTTCTTGGGGCCTTGGATAAAAGTTGGAAGCTGATCGGAAGCAAAAGATTGTTTCCGGATTGGGATGATAACTCCTCTAAAAAATAGGACATTACAAAAGACAGAATGAAAGAAACGGAAACTCTTAAACAACTCGTTTTAGAAGCTTTAAAGGAAGGAGTAAAACTCTATTGTGAAAAAGAAGCGCCTAACGTTTCTTTTTCTGATCTAAGGATCCGAGTAGAATATTCCAGAGAAGAATCCTTCGGAGATTATTCCACTTCTTTCGCTTTAGAAAATTCCAAACTTCTGGGTAAAAAACCTTTGGATTCGGCTGCACTTCTTGTGAGTTATCTACAAGCCAAGACTGATCTATTCGAAAAAGTGGATTTTACTCCTCCGGGGTTTGTGAATTTCAGGATATCCCCTTCCTTTTTGATCCAGTTCTTAGAAAACACAATTCAGAAAAAAGAACTATTTCCTAAATTAGAAAATCCTAAAAAAATAAACTTGGAATTCGTAAGTGCGAATCCAACTGGACCTTTGAATATTGTATCTGCAAGAGCTGCGGCTACTGGAGAAGCATTTGCAAACTTACTCAAGGCAGTAGGTCATTCGGTAGATAAGGAATTTTACGTAAACGATTATGGAAATCAGGTATTTTTACTTGGTGTTTCCACTATGGTACGGATCAGAGAGGCTCTGGGAGAATCTTATTCTATCCAAGAGAATGCAGAAGATGGAAGATCCATCCAAGAAATACTTTCTCAGAATGTGATCCCAGCGGAAGGATATAGAGGAGATTACCTCAATATCATCGCTAAACAATTATTAGAAAATCCGAATACTGAAAAAGAGATCAAAGCCCATCTTGAAAAGAAGGAATATTCTGCACTCGCTGAAAAATGTTCCCGTTGGACTGTAGAATCCAATTTGATCTGGCAGAAAAAAGATCTGGATCTATTCGGAGTAAGTTTTGATAGATTTTTCTCTGAGACCACACTTCACGAATCCGGAAAAGTTTTGGGTGTACTCGAAAACCTAAAAAAATCCGGCAAAGTATTTGAAGAAGAAGGTAAACAGATCTTTAAATCCGAGGATTATGGAGACGACAAAAATCGTGTAGTGGTCCGTGATGATGGACGTCCTACATACCTTCTCGCAGACATAGCGTACCATAATGATAAAATTTCCAGAGGTTATGAGAAGATCATAGATATCTGGGGACCGGACCATCACGGGTATATCGCAAGGCTTGCGGGCGCAGTCCAGGCACTAGGTTATCCTAAAGAAAATTTCCAAGTGATCATTGCTCAACAAGTCAATCTTCTCATGGCTGGCCAGAAGATGAAGATGAGTAAACGTGCGGGAGAATTTCAGACCATGGAAGATCTTCTGGGTTATTTGGGAAAACATGCAAAAGATGTTGCACGCTACTTCTTCACAATGAGGTCCCTGGACTCTCCTCTTGATTTTGATCTGGATCTAGCAAAGGATGAGTCTGATAAAAATCCAGTATTCTATCTGCAATATGCTCACGCGAGAGTTTGCTCTATTTTTAGAGAAGTAGGAACTAACTCCGAAGCAAAAGCATTAGAAAATCTTGAAATGACAGAAGAGAGAAAAAGACTTCTTTTCTGGATCTCTCGTTTTCCGGAAGAAGTTTTGGATGCTGCTGCGACTTTAGAACCTCATAGAATTGCAAATTATTTACAGAATCTTGCAAGAGCATTCACTCAATTCTATATAGCAAAGAATAATCGACTGAAAGATTCGGATGAGTCTACAAGACTCGGACTCGCAAGAATTTGCCAAGCTACTCGCGTAGTTCTTGCAGAAGGTTTGGCTCTACTTGGAGTTTCTGCTCCAGAAAGATTGGAGAAAGAAGATTGAATTCACCTAGGGTCACAGTCATTTCCACAGGTTCAGAACTGACAGCAGGAAGAAGCCAAGATACAAATTCTTCCTGGATTGCAAACGAACTTTTCGGATTAGGATATTCTACTCAAAAGTTCCTGGTCCTGCCTGATGATCCTAAATTGATCACCGATGAACTAAAAAACTTAGCTTCCGAGGCTTCTAAGGAAAATCCAGTCCTTCTTGTGATGACAGGCGGCCTTGGGCCAACTGAAGATGATTATACTTTAGAAGTGGTATGTGAACTCACTTCTTCGAAAGCCGTCCTGAATGAAAAAGCTCATGACAGGCTCCAAGCATTATATCGTCTTCGCGGAAAAGGATTCCAAGAAGCGCTGACTACAGCATTAAGACAGGTTTCTATTCCATCTAATTCTACCGTTTTGAATAATTCTGTAGGAATTGCTCCCGGGTTCTGGTCGGAACTCCAACCAGGTGCTTACTTAGCCTGTATGCCGGGTGTTCCATCCGAAATGGTGACCATGTTCAAAGAGGAATTGGTCCCTTTAATCCAAAAACAATTCCATTCAGGTGAACTACATTCAGATTTTCTGTTTATCTGGGGAATGAGTGAGTCTTTATTCCAACAGGAATTTATAGAAGGGATTGAACCATTAAAGAATGGTAAAGCAGTTTGGGGAGTGGCCGCTAAAAAAGGATTTATCCGAGTCACTTACCAATCTGAAGACAAAAATTTAGTACAAGAACTAATCCAAAAAACAAAAGAGAAATATCGCGGACTTTGCACCGGAGATTTATTCGAAGAATTTCCCAAACTTCTCTCAGAAAGAAAACTCACCATCGGAACGATAGAAAGTTGTACTGGCGGACTGGCTGCTAAGATACTTACGGACCGTGCAGGTTCTTCAGATTATTTTTTGGGATCTGTGGTAAGTTATTCGAATCTGATCAAAGAAAATATAGTTGGGGTTAAAAAAGAGACCTTGGAAGCTCACGGAGCAGTCAGCGAAGAAACCGCAATAGAGATGGCAGATAACGGAGCAAAACTTCTCGGAACGGATCTGGCGATCAGTATTACTGGTATTGCAGGTCCAGGCGGTGGAACTCCTACAAAAAAAGTAGGAACTGTATTTATAGGAACCCATATCAAGGGTGAAAAAACAGAAGTGAAGGAACTCTTTCTTCCATTCAAGAGAGAGCTTTTCCGAGAAGTGGTGGCCGCTACTTCTCTTTATCTAATGTACAATCGATTGAGGAAACTCGTATGATCTATAGGATTTTGGCCCTAAGTTTAGTATTCTTTTTAGGATTTTATTATTTTTTAGGAAATCCATACGAGTCTGCAAGAACCGTCCAGAAAACCTGGTATTGGAATAAAGAATCTAAGCTTGCAAGTTTTCCTGATCCTCGTAGTGATTTTGATCCAGAGAGAACCATTAACGGATACAAAACTAAAACTTCTTATATTAGAATTCCTTGGGGAGAAACTATTCCGACAGACGATTCCATCCGAATAGAATATCCGCTCAGAGCCAAAGGATATTTGGCTTACAAAAAGATCGGAAGTTCTGTAGAGTTTTTTTCAGAAGTAGGAGAACTTCTTTGGACCAAAGATTATAAAAGTTATCCTCGTATCCATCCTGATGGAAATCTTGTGCTCTTCTTATCTGGAGATAATAACCAAGTTTTAGTTTCTGATATTAACGGAAATTCTTTAGGCGCCAAAAAACTTGACGGTAGATTTTTAACTGATATCTCATTTGCTCCAAAAGGAATTTCTAATGGAGAAACTGCTGTTTTATTTTCTGGCGGGGAATTATTTCTTTTAGATGGAAAGGGAGAAAAACTTTTTGAGGAGAGGTTAGGGGAGAAGGAGCCGGTATTTGCAAAAAGTCTTTCTATCTCCGCTAATGGACAAAAGATAGCAGTTCATTTTCTAAAAAACAATAGAGACTTTATCCGAGTATATGATAGAGACGGATCCGAATCAGAAGAATGGAATCTTGGTAGAGTGATCCCTTATAAAGTGAATCTTGCAGTTTCGAATGATGGGGGAGTACTTGCTGGTTTCTCTGATAAACTTACCTTATATTCTAAATCGGGAAAAGTGATCTTCGAAAAGAACCGAAATAAGGCACAATCTGTTTACCAAACTGTATTTCATTCTGGAACTTGGTTTGCTGGTGAATGGGAAGGAAACTTAGTCTTCTTAGATGAAGAAGGTCATATCCTTAAAGAAGAAAAGATCCGAACTGGAGAAAAACCGTTTCGTTTTTATTCTTCTGGCCGCAATGGAGAAGCGTTCTTAGAAGGCGGCTCTGATATTGTTCTTTATAGGGAATTAGAGAGATAGATTTTAGAGACGCGGTTTTATTGGCACGCAGAGGCGCCAAGGCGCAGAGAGTTAACTAACTAAGTTTGCAGGAGTTCCAACAGCGGATTCCTCTGAGTTTTTTTCACCTTTATATGTTTTAAAAGCTCCGCGTCTCAGCGGCTCTGCGTGAGAAAATCTCAGCGACTCTTCTTCCTCTGCGTCTCAAACCTCATAAATAGAAAGAGACTTATAACCCTTATTTGTCTGTTTATCTAATAGGGCGATAATCTCTGTCCTTGTGTCTTTTTCTATATTAAAGATCAACTGATCCGAGATCTCTCTACAGATATACAAACCACGACCATGAGAATCTGCAAGACCTGCAGGCAAACCTGTTGGACTATCCACAGTGATATGTCTGTCCAAACGTTTTAAAATCTCTTTTTTGTTCAAAGAACCGAAATGATCTCGGACTACCACAATATAAGAATTCTCTGCGATGCCGTATCCAATCTCAAAATAATCAGTTTCTGCGAGTTGTATATGTTCTAAAGGAACGAGTAAGTCTCTAGAAGGAAGTTCATATTGGTATTTAGAATTTCCTTTGGAGTCTCTTGGCGCACGGATCATCGCATTAGAAGTAAGCTCTTCTAAGATTTGCTGGACCGCATTCGGTGCTCCTTTTTCGATCAGGAATTTGCCAACACGATTACAGATATAATTGCGGTCCTTGTCGGAACTGATTTTACGGAATACAATTCCGTTTTCAGGTGGAACTAAGAATTCTTCTTCTATGTTTCCTTCTAATATCTTGAAATCTGGGCCGAAGTATTTTTCTACTCCGAATATATCTTTGTACAAAAGTTTTTTGACCATCACAGTGATCAGATTGATGTCCAAGAATGAATATTTAGGAATGATATTCCAGATATCATGTTGGTAGGCGAAGTTTATATAATCGTTAATATTATAAGCAGTCATCAAGGAATACTGAACTGTTGGGTATTCCTTTTGGATTGTTTTGATCAGATCTAATCCCGATTTTCCTGGCATACGAATATCTGTGATAACCAGATCCACATGCTCGTTAGAAAGGATTTTGACTGCTTCATCGTAATTTTCTGCGTCGAAAACTTCGTAATCTCTGACCAGGATATCTTTTACCGCTTCCCGGATGGAGTGTATATCTTCTACTACTAAGATACGATGATTGGACAATTTAGTTTCCTTTTGGCTGTACTAATGGAAGAGAAATTTTAAATCTGGTCCTTCTATCATAAGAACGAACAGTCAATTCTCCTGAATGTTCTCTTACAATGGAGTGGCAGATAGAAAGTCCGAGACCAGTTCCGATCCCTGACTTATTTTTGGAAAAGAACGGGGAGAAAATTTTATCCAGCATATCTTCTGGAATTCCTCCCGCTGTATCTTCCACAAAAATATGCATCATATTACGAGTGCGTCTGACTTCTACTTTGATCTTACCTTCTCCATAATCGTAAGCTTGTAGAGAGTTTTTGAAAAGATTAATGAATAATCTCTCCATCTTGACCGGATTAAATTGGAAGGTCATACCAGGTTCGCTCAAAATTTCCCATTCAGTGTTTTTAGAAAGAACAGGATAAACCCATGTAACTGAGTCTTTAGCCTTCATTATGGTTTCATGAATATCTGCGGTTGTAGTTACTAATTTATCAGGTTTAGCAAAACTGATCACATCTAAAACGATCATCGCTGCACGAGTCAGATCTTCTTTGATCATCTCCAATCGTTTCCGAAAAAAAGCAGGATCCATACTGGATAAATTATTCATCAAGTTTTGAAGTGTGAGACTCATTCCTGTGAGTGGATTATTCAACTCATGAGCAACACCGGAGATAAAAATACCAAGAGAAGCAAGGTTACGTATCCTAAGATTCTCTTCTTCTTTTTCTTTGATACGAGTAATATTGCTGATCTTCTCCACTATGGAAACAATACTTCCGTCTTTACGAATTGGGAAAAAATCTAAGTATAATGTTTCCTTTTGGTCATTCGCAACGTGAAAAATTTCACGTCCAACTTCTCCCTTTCCTTCGAATTGTGCGTCGAAGTCAGGTTCGTTTTCGTGATGATCCTTCATTGGACAGTAAGGACAAACTGCAGAACGGTTGTACAGAATTTCGTAACATTTTCTGCCGAGGATAGAAGGGAAGTCAGGCTCACTCGAAAATTCAAGAGTGGCCTTGTTTACACGACGGACCCTGAAGCCCGAGTCTATTAAAACTAGGGGCTCTGTGATTCCGTCCAGAATTGCTTGGAGTTCCTCCGCTCTTTCGTGGAGGTTTTCCATTAGGGATGACATCCGGATCAATATTCTAGGGATTCTTTATAACTTTGCAGTAATTTTTTTTGATTTCTGGAAGAATGTTGAGACTGCATTTCTTGGAGTCTTAGAACGTGAACAAAAAAATCCTCGATCAGTTTTAAGTAAAATTCTTTCTTAAACTCCGATCTATCCCGGTTTACCCCCTCATCAGGTAGGTAATTCAGAGGATATTCTGCCTCTCTACCGTTCTTATCCGCGTAAATCACCAGATCATCCACATTATTATCTAAAGGAGTCGTGTCCGTCATTCGGATCATGATCGTGTCTTCCGCAGAATAATTCGCAGTTTTAATTTCAGAAACCACCTTAGAAAGAGTAGAACCGTTAAATTCCAGAAGAATGGACTTTTCTTCCGCTCTCTCTATCCCGCCTGGAGTAGGAGATTGGGTCACGGAAAACTTAGTGATCTTCACACCTTTACGGTTTGGATAATTTCCCACCCAAGTTACCAAGGTCCCAATCGGAAGAGCATCCATTCTTTCGAATTTCAAAAGTTCTCTCGCAACACTCAGGCTTTCATAAGCACGTAAGATACGTTGGTTCAACATTTGGGTAGAAGAAGACGAGGAATTGTTCTGGGATTTTGTCCCATCCTGGTTCTGAGCGTTTAAGGAAACAAAGGAAAGAAGAAGGAGCAGAACGAAGACGGCCTTACTTGCCGCCTTCGGAGAGGAATAAAAATTAAGGCTTAGGTTGCGCTGGAGCTTCTGTGCTTGGTGCGGTATTAGGCGCGGATTCTTGGGCATTTGTCCCTCCTTGGTTGCCCTGGGCCTCTTCCGCAATAGGTGGAGGAAGGATCTCAGGCGTTGGAGTGGTATTGTATCCGCTAGTCTTCGCAAAAAGGAAAGAAAGAATCAGAGATAGGGCCAAAAAAGTGAGTCCAGCAACTCTGGTTGCTTTAGTCAAAACATCCGCAGTAGAGGAACCAAAAACAGATTGGCTTGCTCCTCCACCAAGAACTCCACCCATTCCACCTTTGCCTGTTTGGATCATAACAAGAAGGATCAGAAATAGACTGACGAAAACGAAAAGAACAAGAATGGTTCCGGTGATAAAGCCCATGAGTCGAATTCCTAAAGGTAAAAAGGTATGTTTTTTGGCGAAATAATCCGCTTTAAATCCAAACTACCGCCAAGCCCTAGGCTGACAAGCCGTTTAGTACATTCCTAATCGGCTTGTATGACGGTAGGAATAAATTAGAATAAAGCTAAGAAGCTTTCCAGTTTTTGGCTCGCCCCACCTACGAGCCCGCCATCTATATCCGCTTGGGATAGGAGTTCCTTCACATTATCGGCTTTTACTGAACCGCCATAAAGGATAGGCATAGCGTCTGAGATTGTTTTTCCATTTTGGAATAATCCAGAAATTTCTTTTCTGATAAATGCGTGTGCTTCTTGTGCTTGAGCAGGGGTTGCTACTTTTCCAGTTCCAATTGCCCAAACTGGTTCGTACGCTACCCAGATACGAGAGAATTGGTCGCTTTCAATAGAACCTAAACCTTCTTGGATCTGTTTTTTCAAGACCTCGAAAGTATTGCCCGATTCTCTTTCAGCCAGAGTTTCTCCCACACAATATACAGCAGTAAAACCATGTTTAGTTAGATATGAGATCTTTTGGTTACAAAATACACTTGTTTCTCCTAAGAATTGTCTTCTTTCTGAGTGGCCAACAAGAGCAAATTTAATACCTATTTCGGAAAGTTGGTCTGGACCGGTTTCTCCAGTCATAGCAGTGAGAGGAGCAGGGTAGATGTTCTGAGCTCCGACTGCAATTTTCGAATTTTCTAATATTCGAGCAACCGCAGCCAGATGGATAGAAGAAGGAAATACAACTGCCTTTTTATTATCAGGAAGAGAAGAAGACTTTTCTTTCAGGCCGCTTGCGAGTGCCAATGCTTCCTTTTCGGAAAGATTCATTTTCCAGTTACCAGCGATAATTTTTGGGCGCATATATATTTCCTTTTGTTCTTTAGATTATTGATTTAGAAGAGCAACAACTCCGGGGAGTTTTTTACCTTCTAAAAATTCTAAGGAGGCTCCTCCTCCAGTAGAAACGTGAGTGATCTTATCTTCTACCTTAGCCTTATTGATCGCAGCGATGGAATCTCCTCCACCTACAACAGTCCTGGCTTTGGACTTGGAAACCGCTTTTGCGATCGCCATAGTTCCAGGTGCAAATTTATCGAATTCGAAAACTCCCATAGGACCGTTCCAAACGATGGTTGCTGCATTCTTAATTACTTTTTCGTAATTAGAGATTGTTTTAGGACCTATATCCATTCCCATCCAACCGTCCAAAATTCCCATCTTGTCTACGGTTTTGGTCTTAGCGTTCGCGTCGAATTTATCACCGATCACATGATCCACAGGAAGTTGGAAATCTACACCTGCAACTCCAGCTCTTTCGATCAGTTGGAAAGCTTCTACTTCGAAATCTCTTTCTACTAATGAATTTCCAACAGGGATCGCTCTGGATTTTAAGAAGGTATAAGCCATTCCTCCACCGATCAAAATATGGTCCACTTTTTCGATCAGGTTTTTGATCACACTGATCTTGGAAGAAACCTTGGAACCTCCGATGATCGCAACGAAAGGTTTTGCAGGGCGGGAAAGAAGAGAAGAAAGTTCGGTGATCTCTTTGTACATCAACAAACCTGCAAAAGAAGGCAGAAGATGTGCAATTCCTTCCGTAGAAGCGTGAGCTCTATGAGCCGCACCGAATGCGTCGTTTACATACACATCAGCAAGAGCAGCTAAACTTTTGGAAAAGGCAGCATTATTCTCTTCTTCTTCTTTATGAAAACGTAAATTTTCCAGAACCAGGATCTCTCCATCTTTGAGTTCTTTGGAAAGTTTTACGGCATTCTCTCCAATTACGTCTTTGGAGAATATTACAGAAGTTTTAACTAAACCTTTAAAAACTTCGTAAACAGGTTCCATAGAATATTGAGGATCCGGTTTACCTTTAGGGCGGCCAAGGTGGCTCGCGATAATAACGCGAGCACCTTTTTTTACCAATAATTCAATGGTAGGAAGTGTCTTTTCAATTCTAGTCTTGTCGGAAACTTTACCGTTATCCAGAGGGACGTTAAAATCGACCCTCAGAAAAACTCGTTTCCCCTTGACGTCCTCGTTTTCGAGTCTGGGTAATTGCTGCATCGATTAGCCTTTTTTAACCATGTAACGGATAAGGTCTAGAACTCTGTTAGAGTAACCCATCTCGTTATCATACCAGGAAACCAATTTAAAGAATCTGGAATTTAATTCGATACAAGCATCCGCGTCATAGATAGACGAAAGTGTAGAACTTAAGAAGTCGTTAGAAACAACCATCTCATCAGTATATCCTAAAATTCCTTTCATAGCTCCTTCAGAAGCTTCTTTCATTTTTGCAGAAATTTCTTTTAGGCTGGTTTCTTTAGTAGTTCTAACAGTTAGATCCACAACAGAAACGTCTGGAGTTGGAACTCTGAAAGACATACCAGTTAGTTTTCCGTTTACTTCAGGAATACAAAGACCAACCGCTTTCGCAGCACCAGTAGAAGCTGGGATAATGTTTTGCATTGCTCCTCTTCCACCTCTCCAGTCTTTTTTAGAAGGACCGTCAACAGTAGGTTGAGTTGCAGTAGTCGCGTGAATAGTGGTCATCAGACCTTCTTCGATCCCGAAATTGTCTAGAACCACTTTAGTGATTGGAGCAAGACAGTTAGTAGTACAGGAAGCGTTAGAAACAACATGATCCTTGCTTGGATCGTATTTTTCGTTATTCACTCCCATTACAAAAGTAGGGATGTCCTTATCTTTTGCAGGAGCAGAGATCACCACTTTTTTAGCTCCGGCTTTAATATGTTTTTCAGCGCCGACTCTATCAGTGAATAGACCAGTAGATTCAATTACATAGTCAACTTTCAGATCTTTCCAAGGGAGTTTTTCTGGATCTCTTTCGGATACACAAAGAACTTTTTTGCCGTCTACGATAAGTGCGTCTTCAGTATGCTCTACGGTGCCGTTAAAACGTCCATGAGTAGAATCGTATTTTAAAAGATATCCTAGGTTGTCCGGAGTTACTAGGTCGTTGATTGCTACAAATTCAATATTTGGGTCTTTGATCCCTGAACGGAATACCAAGCGACCGATTCGGCCAAAACCGTTGATAGCGATTCTTGTCATTTTCTTCCCTTTATTTCCTTAATGTTATTTGATAAAACAGGAGCCTTTGGCTCTTCAAATACATGTTTTTATAACAAAACCATCCTGAAAATCCGTTTTTTTGAAGATTTTGTAACGGATTCTAAGGTGGGAACGGATTAAAGGGCTTTGCCGATGATCTTTTCGAAAGGAATGGGGCCGAAATCTCTGGAATCCACGCAGTCATCTCGGTTATCACATAGAAGAAAGTAATTTCGATCTTCTATCGTTAGGTTAGAAAGATTGTCACGAGTAGAATATGTTCCGGAGAATGCGGGTCTTGCGTCCTTGAATTGTAAGGAGAAGTCTGATTTTTCCTGAACCTCGGAGATACCGTTTCTATAAAGGACCTTATCTTTGATTGAGATCTGGTCTCCTGATTTTCCCATGATGCGGACGAGAGTTACTTTTCCTTTTTGTGTAGGATGTTCGACAAGTACCACATCACCTAAAAATAAAGATGAATCCCGAACAAATCGTGAGATATAAATTCTTTTTCCTTTGGCGAATGCCGGAGACATCTCTTCCGTTTCTGGGACGAATGGAAATACAAACCAGATCCGAATAGCGGCCGCGAATAAAAATCCCACCACAAGAGATATAGAAATTACCTGAGCGAATTTCTTTCGGTCAAATTTTTTTTCCTTCTCTCCGAACTCTTTTTTCAATGAGAACATTATGGGCTAAGGTATGAATACTGCCTAAGAAAGCATCCATATTTTGGACTTGTGCAGCTTCGGGAATGTTGTAAGATTGAACCGCGATTGAGGGAAAATATATGCAAGAAGTACATGTGGCTGGAAATATATTAGAATACATGGGCAAACGTCCTATCTTCAAAGACGGAGTTTTCTTAGCTCCAGGTTCTTTGGTAGTAGGGGATGTTGTGATTGGAAAAGATTCCTCTATTTGGTTCCAAACATTGATCCGTGGAGATGTAAATTATATTCGAATTGGAGATAATGTAAATATACAGGATATGACAGTGGTCCATGTTTCCAGAAATACCCATCCGGTGGAGATCGGAGATAATGTTTCCGTAGGTCATAGAGCCGTTCTTCACGGATGCAAACTTAAAAATAATTCATTCGTAGGAATGGGTGCGATCATTATGGATGGAGTGGAATTAGGAGAATACTCCTTCGTGGCTGCAGGCGCAATGATTACCCCTGGTAAGATCATTCCACCTGGAGTGATGGTGATGGGATCTCCTGGAAAGATAGTAAGAGACATTACGGAAGAAGAAAGAAACCTGATCGAGAGAACCGCTGCAAATTACGTTAGCTATAAGAACAATTATCTGCAAGATTTCTCTTATAGGATCAGTATAGTTTAATTTTTCAAAATTTTCCTATACGTTTAGGGAATATGCAGAATACTTTACTATGTGGGCGAAACAAAAGTTCCAGGTGTATATTTAAGAGGGACAGGGGTCATAGGTTGGCCTCTGGCTTCTTTGTTATTATTATTAAAGAATAAATTTGGCAGTTTCCAAGTATTTGTAGAACCGTACAAATTACAAAAATCAGAAATACCTCAAATACTTTCCCTGCTCGAAAAAGGTGGGATCATAGTAGACGATGGTTCTAATGGAGTCCGCGACTTTTTTCCGGAATGGATCTCTAAACAGGACGCATTGTCCGAGTCTTTTGTTGTATGCGATTCTTCTCCGCCCGGGGTTGCAGACAAAAGAAAATCTGAATATTCAGAATCAATTTACGATCAGATCCGGATTTTTATCGCCCAAGGAAGTGAACATTCTTTCGGACCTCAGTTTTTGTATCCGGAAAGTTCACCACTCTTAGAAAAAAATCCTCCTAAGTTTATACATGTTTCCACATGTAATACCCATACGTTAGCCGGAATACTTAGGCCCTTCTACTCAGAAAGACCACAAGAGTTGACCAATATATTAGAAGAGGCTGACTTTTTTGTGATCCGTAGAGATGCGGATATGGCAAAAAATGACCCTCATGTGACTGGGCCTTTACTTGTTCTTCCTGAATCTGAAACAGGAACCCACCATGGAAGATTATTGAACGAAGTATATGCGGATCTTGGGTTTAAGATCAAATTGGGATCTTCTTCCGTAACGATCAATTCACCTTATATGCATTTGATCCGTTTTCATCTCCGCTTAAAGAGAGAAGTTTCTAAAGAGTGGTTGGTTTCTAAGATCAATAATGATCCATTCTTAAGTATCACTGAACTTGTTTCCACGAACTCAATCTTCTCCTCCGGAAGAGATCGTGGATTATATGGCAGAATTTTCTCTCATGCTGTATTTCCTCTCTCTGCCTTGGAAGTGAATGGAAAAGAAGTTCGAGGATATGCTGCCACACCTGGAGATTCGAACGTTCATATTTCAAGTATCTATGCGGTTTATAAAGGATTGGGACTTTCTTTCGGTCCAGAAACGGAAGCCTTTTTAGCCGGAATTGTCTTGAAAGAAGTTTAGATCTTCTTAGAAATATCCAGACAGTTTTGATCTTTTTTCATTGATCGCATTTGATATATTGAAAAAGATGTTTAATATATTGACAAGTTCACAAAAATCCAGCTGCAGAGGTAGGAATTCCTAATGAAAGCAAATAATATCTTAGAGACTATCGGTAATACTCCACATGTAAAGATCAACCGACTCTTTGGATCCAAATACAATGTATATTCTAAATTAGAGCGTAGCAATCCAGGCGGTTCTATCAAGGATCGTATCGCGCTTTCTATGATCGAGGACGCTGAAAAAAGCGGGAAACTCACTAAGGATACAGTAATCATCGAGCCAACTTCTGGAAATACTGGAATCGGTTTAGCTCTTGTTGCGGCAGTAAAAGGATACCGTTTGATCCTGGTTATGCCAGAGTCTATGAGTGTGGAAAGAAGAAGAATTATGGCTGCTTACGGTGCTGAATTCGATCTTACTCCTCGTGAAAAAGGAATGCCTGGAGCAATCGAAAGAGCAAAACAACTTGTTTCTGAAAATCCAAAAGCTTGGATGCCTCAACAGTTCGAGAACGAAGCAAATATTAAAGTACACGTTGAAACTACTGCAGCAGAGATCCTAAAAGATTTTCCTAACGGAGTAGATGTTCTGATCACTGGAGTAGGAACAGGTGGACATATCACTGGAGTTGCTAAAGTTTTAAAGGAGAAGTTCCCTAAAACTAAAGTATTCGCAGTTGAGCCAGAAGCTTCTCCTGTAATTTCCGGAGGAAAACCTGGACCACACCCAATCCAAGGAATTGGAGCTGGATTCATTCCTAAAAACTTACACACAGATCTACTAGACGGAGTGATCCAAGTTTCTAAGGACGAGGCTTTTCAATATGCACTTCGTGCAGCAAAAGAAGAAGGAATTTTCTTAGGAGTATCTTCCGGTGCATCTCTTGCAGCGGTTGCTAAAAAACTTCCTGAGCTTCCAGAAGGTGCAACAGTTCTTACATTCAACTACGACACTGGAGAAAGATATCTTTCTATCGAAGGACTTTTCCCAGTACCTTCTAACGGCTAAGATTTAATCAAAGCCTAAGTTTTGAGAATCCCGGCCTAAACCACCGGGATTTTTTATTTAAGCACGGTTTTTCACGCAAAGCCGCTAGCTAAGGAAAAAAGAGCTTTCTTCTAGTTATAAAAAAAATCTTCCTATCTTTGTGTCTTCGCGTGCAAGAATTACAATTACTAGCACGGTTGGAACTCCTACGTCACAAAACTCTCTGCAGCTCCGCGACTCTGCGTGAGTCCAACTCAGTGATCTCCGTGCGAACCTTTTGTTTGAAATAAAATCATTCTAATAAAAGGCTTGCCTTTCAAATTTAATCGAACATCTGTGCGAAAAAGTGGAAAAAGTAACAGTTCGTTATCAAAGGGAAAAATAAACAGATGTTCAACCGTTTGAAAATATTAAAACAAATTAATGGGTTAGATGCGGAGAAGGATGCGCAGAAGATCGTATTTCTTTCTGGAAGTTATGATTTTCCTCAGGATGTGGAGATCTCCCTAGCTATTTCCTTCTTCAGGACATTTGCAATTCCTTCTATTTCTAAAATATTAAATACAACCAAACGATTTGAATCTGCAGGACAAAAAAGATACGATGATACGGCACTCATCCTCGCAGAATTTATAGAGAATGGACTGGATAGCGAAAGAGGAAGAGAAGCCATGAGAAGGCTGAACCAGATCCATAAAGAATATAATATCAAGAATGAAGATTTTCTTTATACTCTTACAACTTTCATATTCGAGCCGGATCGTTGGAACCAAAAGTTCGGTTGGAGAAAGAGCACTGAAAAAGAAAGGCTAGCCAACTTCTATCTTTGGAAACGGATCGGAAAAATGATGAATATCAAAAATATTCCGGAAACTTACGAAGAAATGTTAGAGTTCAATCTAAAATTCGAAAAGGAAAAATTCCGCCGCACTCCTGATTCAGAACAAGTTGCGCTTGCAACAATGAAGATTGCTTCTGCTAGAATTCCTAAAATCCCTGGTTTAGAATATTTGGTTTATAATGCAGTGTATTCTCTTATGGACAATCCTCTTAGAGAAGCAATGGGATTTCCGAAAGCAAATCCGATCGTTGCCGCATTGACATATGCTGTTTTGAAACTTAGAGCATTCTTCCTGCGCTATTTTTGGCCGCCTAGGAAAACTCCTTATTACGTTACCAAAAGAAATAACCCTACATATCCAAATGGATATTTGATTGAAGAGTTAGGACCACATTAGAAAAATACGGAAGGGCCGTATTTGTGGTCCTTTCCAAAATGTCTGTCCTAGTAATCGTAGAATCTCCTACCAAAGTTAAAACAATCTCTTCCTATTTGGGAAAAGAATATAAGGTGCTCGCCACCTTCGGGCATATTTTGGATCTTCCTACGGATCGTATCGGGATCAAAATAGAAAAAGATTTTGAGCCTGAATATGTTCCTCTCAAAGGAAAAAAGAAAGTCCTATCTTCTATCTTAAAAGAAGCAAAGTCTCATTCTTCCATACTCATCGCAACCGACCCGGATAGAGAAGGAGAATTTATAGGATATATCCTGGCCCAAAAATTAGGGAAGAAGGCGAATATCGCCCGAATTCGTTTCCAAGAAATACAGAAGGATAAAATTTTACAGGCAATTTCGGAACCTGATGAGATCGATCTGGATCTAGTAGATTCTCAAAAAGCAAGAAGGATCTTAGATCGGCTGATTGGATATAAGGTCAGTCCATTTTTATGGAGAGCAGTAAGTGGAGAGGGTCTGTCAGCAGGAAGAGTGCAGTCAGTCGCTTTAAAATGGATCTGCGAAAGAGAAGAAGAGATCCGCAGTTTTATTCCAGTCACCACTTGGCTTGTTTCCGCAACAGTATTTTATGGATCCGGAGAGAATGATAAGATCATTTTTTATCCTAAAAGAGACCCATTTTCTACTCAAAAAGAAGCATCTGGATTTTTGGGTTCTATATTAAAAAAAACGAAAGTATTAGAGATTGCGGAAAGAAAAGAGAAGTTAGGAGAAACTTTACCTCCACCTCCTTTTACTACTGCAACTTTACAGCAAGAAGCGTTTAGAGTCTTAAAATTTCCTGCATCCAAAACAATGAAACTGGCCCAAGAATTATATGAGGGAACAGATCTAGGAAAAGGAAAGTCCCAAGGACTCATCACCTATATGAGGACTGATTCAGTCCGGATGAGCGAAGATGCGAGAGATTCCATTCGTAGAAAAATAGCTTCAAAATTCGGAAAAGAATTCATATCAGATAAAATCCAAACATATAGGCTCAAAAAAACAAAAGGGAAATCACAGGATGCTCATGAAGCAATCCGTCCTGTGGATGTTTTTTTAGAACCTTCTTTTGTATTCGATGTTACTGATCGTAATCTAAGTAAAGATTCCAAAAAATTATACGAACTGATCTGGAAACGAGCAATCGCTTCTCAGATGAAACCTGAAACATGGAAAAGATTAGAGTTTATAGCAAACGGAGGAGGAGAAGTTTGGGAAGGAGAAAAACTTTTTACAATCGATCCAGGTTATAAGAAGATCTATAATATAAGCTCAGACATTCTCCCCACTTGGAAAAAAGGAGAAAGTTTAACTCCTGAGCCTTGGGAGATCCAAGAAAAAACCACAGAACCTCCTTCCAGATATACAGAAGCTAGTCTTGTCTCCAAGCTCGAAAAGGAAGGGATCGGCAGACCTTCTACATTCGCTTCTATTCTGGAAACATTATACAAAAGAAAGTATGTGTATTCTGAAAAAGGAAAATTATATTCGGAAACTCTGGGAGAAAGAGTGAATGCATTCTTGCAGGCAGCGTTCGCTGATCTGTTCAGAGAAAAATTCACTTCTGAAATGGAACAAAAATTAGATTCTATTGCTTCTGGAGAAGAAAGCAGATCTAAGGTTCTTTCTGAATTTTATTCAGTCTTAGATACTCAATTAAAGAAAACGAATATAACCGCCATCAATAAGCAGCTAAAAGAAAGACCAAAAACTCCCAAATATGGAATTTGTCCTGTATGTAAAGAAGGGGAGAGAGTTAGAAAAAAATCATCTAAAAAGAAAGAATATTATATCTGTTCTCGATTTCCCGCCTGCGACTACGCGGAGTATCTATAAATCTATTTCAAAAATACATAAGAATACTTTGGATTGAATTCTTTGCCTTCCCCTCCGCCTGCACATCCTGTGCAGAGCTACGGGTCGCTTTGCCATCCTGGCTTCGCTCTCAGGTAAAGAATTTAATCCTAGAGATTGTTTCGTAAGCGTTTTTGAAATAGTAAGACTTTATAGAGAATTTGCGCTTTGTAGGAGTTCCTACATTCCAGATCTCTCTGTGACTTTGTGCCTCGGCGTGAGAAAAACTCTGAGTCTCTCTAAACTCCGCGTCTCCGTTCCTACTTTCTCTCGGTTACTGCGACCCAGGTGCCGTTTCGATTTTCTGCTTCTACCTTACGATCGTATAGATCTGAAAGTCTTGCAGAAGTGAATGCTTCCTTAATATCTCCAGAAAATAAAATTTTGCCTGATTTTAGAAGAGCTGCATTTTCGTAAAATGGAGGGATCTCGTCGATCCTATGAGTAATATAGATAGAAGTGAAGTTGCGATTCTTCTTATATTCATCTAAGAAGTCTATAAATTCCTCTCTTGCAGTTAGGTCTAATCCTGAGCAAGGCTCGTCTAAGATCACAAATTCAGGAGAAGTGCACATTGCTCTTAAGAAAAGTACCTTCTTCTTTTCTCCTGATGATAGAGTGCGGAATAATTGGTTTCTTTTAGCGCCGAAACCGTTCTCTTCTAAAATTCGTTCTGCTTCTTTTTCTTCCCAAGCATTTGATTCTCTATAAAAACCTATGGTATGAAAAAAACCAGTGAGAAGAACATCATAAACTGTAAGACTTTTTTGGAGTGCGCTTTCTTGTTGGGAAGAATCTAAGATACCAATCTTATTTCGTAAGATCTGGAGTGGAGTTTCTCCGAATGTTTCTCCAAAAAGATTGATCCTACCTGCAGTCGGCCAAACAGAACCATAGATCAAATTTACAAGCGTGGTTTTTCCTGCACCATTCCGACCTAAGAGTACCCAGTGTTCTCCGGAATTGATCTGAAAGTCGATCCCATCCAGAATAGGAGTCCCCGATCTATAAAACTTAATTCCGTGTAAATTGAGTAGATTATTGGATTCAGTTTTCTTCATTCGCGATCACGTAGGCCTTTGCTAATTTTTCGCAGGTCTCTTCGAACTTTGCCTTATCATCTAACTGGAATTTTTTTAGTATACTCGAGTCAGCTGCATAATAGCTGGTTTTTTTATCCAGATAATCGCACATCATATTTGCGACGTATACAGAATCAACTAAATCCGTATAAATCGTGTTAGTTGCCATGAAGGCTCTATGATGAAATTCGATCATATGAACAAGGTCCGGAGGGAAATCCCATTTTCTGGCAAGCATTGCTCCCAGAGTTGGATGAGAAATACCTGTAGAAATTTCTTCTAAGATCGTGGAATTGGAAAGATCTCTATGCTTTTGGTAAGATGCCAAACGTTTGAATAATGTTGGATCCAATGAAAGCAAAATGAATTTTCCTAAATCATGGAGTAAGGCACCGACTGCAGCGATATCAGAAAGTTTTCCGAGTCCCGCTCTTTGAGAAACCTGCCTCGCGAAAAAACTCGCAAGGTTGGAATGATTCCATACTTCTTGTAGTTTAGAATATCTTCCTTCCATGATCTTTCGCACGCCTGATACATACAAAAGATTTCGGACGTTCTTCAGTCCCACAACCTTAACAGCTTGGACGATTGTATTTACCTTATTCCTACTCGCGAAACCTGCTGAGTTAGAAAGTTTAAGAAGATCAGCACTGATGGCAGGGTTTCTTTCTATTTCGTTTGCGATCACACCGAGATCTGAATCAGGATTGTTACAAAGATTTATTATCCTTGTAAGAGTATGAGGAAGAGGGGGAAGTCCGTCTACTTCTGCCAAGATCCTGTCTTTGAGTTTTGTAGCAACATCCAATGGAACAATTTGTTTTGGTATCACTAAGGTAGCTCTTGTGATCTTTCCATCTGTTTCTATCTTAAATTTATCAGAGCCTATGCCTGAGTTTTTTAGTAATAACTGTATGAGTACAAGTCCAAGGCCCGCGCTTTCTTGGCTATCCGCCATGGAAAGAAATGCATCTGATAGATCATTGAATTTACTTGCAGATTCTAATCTAGCTTTTATCCTTTCTGATTCTTGTGGGAGAAGTGCCGAATCATTTTCGATCAAAAAGATCAGGTTCTGATTCATGATCTTTGCGCGAAGACGGACAGATAGATTGGAACCTTTGAGTATCTTTTCCTGTTCATCCCATTTATGAATGATATCTTCCAGAAAACGTTTCATCCCTTTATTATAATGAGATGCCTCGTTAATATTCAGCCCCTCACTCAGGAAGAAAAGCCTCTTGGCGTTCGCTTTATTCGCATTCATCAATAGTTCTTTTAGAATGGTAGAAACCACTTCCGTAAGAAATAACCTGTCCAGGTTTCCTAAAACCTGAAGTAGTAGGAGATATATCTGCTGGTGGTCCTCGTCCGAAATAAATCTATATTCCAGTTCGATATCTTTTCCAGAGACGAGAGTTTCTGTGAGTTCTGTCGGATTTAGCATTCCCTCAAATTTGGGTCTAAACTCCCTTGTCGCAAGAAAAAAAATGCGCTCCATTCTTCGGATTGGGCACCTGTTTGTCCGGGGAGAACCTAAAATATCATATGGGGGCCGGAAATGGAGAAGGAGCCAAAAAATTCAGAACAAGGATCCGAAAAAATCGGAGAGGATTTACAGGAAGAACTCAGATTTTTTCTGGAAAATCGATTGGATGGGCTTTTGGACGAGGCGGAGAAGTTCAGGCAGACCAAACAATCTTTCAGAAAGACCAGATCCAAGTTTTTGAGAAAGGAGTCTATTCCAGAAAAAAACCAGGGGTTTTTGCCTTTTCTCTATTCCATTTCCAACCAAAAGGAGGGGAATAGGGAAGAGCCGGAGTCTAAAGTATCAGGGGATGAATCTTAGAATGAGACCTTCCCAGATTATTTTCTCATTGGCTAAAAGCCTATTCAGGCTCTTGAAGCCTGCGACCTGTTATTCATTGATGACATAAGTTTTAGGGCGGATTATAAATAAAGATGGACATTTGGATGGAAAGATTCATGGTAGAGGCGAATGGATAGCAACTTCTTCTTCGAAGAGGCTCCTGAGGACTCGGAGAGTCGAGATATCTTAGATATCATGGACTCCTACCGCTACATGAACTCCTCTTACTTTTTCGATTTTATATCGGATGGTAGATGGGATCATGGAAAAGGTTGGGTGGAGAAAAACATCGACCGAGGACTTTGGACCACAAGATTCGTTCCTGGCAGCATAGATCGTTACCGTCGGCCTGGGTCTGGTCAAAGTCCCTGAGCACAAAAAAGGACCCTTTTTACGGGTCCTTTTTTATTATACGGATACGAGTGTTACCCTCGAGGGGGCGGGAATAGGTTCTCCGTCTTTTCTCAATCCATCTAAATGAAACTCAATAGCTTCTTTGATTAGTTTTGTAACTTCTTCTTCTGTCTCTCCGACTGCAACACAACCAGGCAGATCTGGAACGTAGGCTCCAAAGTTTGTTGGGCCTTTTTCAATGATAACTGGATATTCCATAAATGATTACTTTAGCCCTGATTGCGTTAGGTACTATTCAAAGTATCTGGAATGTCCAGTGCTATTTTCATATTTAGATTTCACGCGAAGCCGCTAAGGAAAGAAGATATAAATTTAGAAACAGGGATCTTTGCGCTCTTTGTGCCTTAGCGTGCCTAAAATAAAAAAGGACCCTTTCGGATCCTTCTTTCATACTGAGATTGTTAATAAGAGATAAGTCTTAGTTCACTAATTTCAAACCGTTGATGTCTATGATCTTACGATAGACTAGTTTGTTCTTCTCTTTTTGAGGATTGAAGATCAAAACTACAACCTTGTTAAAAGTAAAATATCCAGGACGATACTCAGTGTAGTGGTGAGAGAATATCGTGGATTTGTACTTAGCGTTGTAAACGGTATAAGTATGTTTACTCAAAGTATCATGCTTTTGTTTTTGAAGATCTTCTGCAGTTTGAGGCACAAAGTTACTGATCAGAACTTTGTCTTTTGCTGGACCTTCTTCTCCATAAAGAACGATAGGAAGTGCATCCTTAGGATTATTAGTAAGATAATGAACTAGAGTGTCCAGATTCGGGTTAGGGAATTTTACTTTTTCTCCTTTCGCGATCTTTTCGTCGTAACTCTTCTTCACTTCCCCGTACTTCTTTTCTCCCCAAACATTTTTACTGTCTAGTTTAACTGGAACCAGGTTTTGGAAGTTTACTACCTTAGTCTGCTCTTCCACATCGTACTGTCTCCATTTAGGGAATGGCACCAGTTCTCTGCGGTCATCTACTCTCGAAAGAGAAGTTTCATTTACTGCTAAAATATAAATGGAGAAGTTTGCTGCGTCGAAGTCTCTATTCTCGAGTTCAACCATTACGTCCATGAACTCGCCTTTTCCGTTATCCGCATGTCTACGGAAGAAGGAAACTTCTTTGACTAAGAGTCTATCGTCGTAATAAGCGAGTGGATAAAATTCCACTCCTTCGGAACCTTTACTTTCCTTTTCTGCATTGTTTTGGCCGGAAACGCCATTTCCCAAAATTAAGAATAATAGGATAAAAGAAAATTTTGCGACGGATTTCATGCGATTCATTGTCCCAGTACGGTTCTTCATATTGAATATCGACTTAAAAGTCCCGAAACTTAGCCGTTCCTTCTCGTTTTCCTCAAAAAAATGAGAAGAATTTGCTCCGGGAGCAGAACGGATCGATTCTATCTAAACTAGGAAATTTAGTCCAGCGGATTAAGTTTTTAGAAAAGCCTAAAGGAATTAGGCTTTTTTGATATGGTTCTTGTCGTCTACGAGAACGACTTGTGGTTTATAACCTTTTGGAAGGTCTTTTTCTTCCAAGGAGCCGTAGGAGATGATAATTACTTTGTCTCCTTTCATTCCGAGACGGGCAGCAGCGCCGTTCAAACAGATCTCCCCAGAACCTCGTTTGCCTTCGATCAGATATGTCTCGAATCTGGATCCGTTGTTTACATTCACAACAGAAACTTTTTCATAAGGAAACATTCCAGCGGCATCTACCAAATCCATATCTACCGTCAGGCTTCCCTCGTAATTAAGGTCCGCGTCGGTTACGGTGGCTCTATGGATTTTACCTTTACAAACAGTGATGAGCATTCGTGTTTACTCGCTAAAAAGTACCTTAAATATTTTGCCCGAAATATTCAAAAGCGTTTTTCTCTTAAAGAAATGGATTTTCGTGTTAATAGTTTCTTTGCTAAACTTAATTTCCGAGAAAAGGGGAGTGATCACGTAATTCTCATATAAATTCGGATACACTCTATTTTCGTCGTAAACACTTCCTTTGAAATTTTCCAGGACCTTGCGAAGAATTCTTTTTTCTTGGCGGTTCAGGTCTATCTCGTCCTCATGCTCCGTTCCGACCCAGGTTAATAAATAACCCGAGATCCCGGTCTCGGTCAATTTTGGGGTCACATCTATTAGACGATTTTCTTTCAGGTGAAGAAGTGCCTGATTTAATTCCATCGGATAAGGAGAGTCTTCCAAATGGATGTACTTTTGCTCCGTAATCACTTTGGCGTATTTTTGGAAGAATACTCCGTCAGAAAGATAAACCAGTTTTGCAAGTTCCTGACGGTTTCTTCCTCGCGGAGATCTTTGGAGTATAAAGGAGATGACTTCGAGCAGCTTTTCCATAAATAATACGAGTGTGCAGGCTTTTTCCCTGAAAAATCCCCTTCCGTATGAAGATTACGTCCTCTTCCAGGAAAAGTCCCGGCAAAATAGAAGGGAATCGATTCTATTTTTGGAACACCCTCTTACGATTACCGGGGGGATCAATTATAATATCGACAATCTTCTCCGAAATGAGGACTTCCTTTCTGATCACGGGATCTCTCTTCAATACATAAAAAGAGGAGGAGATTATACCGCCCATGAGCCCGGACAGATCGTTACCTATGTACATTTGGACTTAAAAAAAAGAGAAATTTCTATATCAGAATTTTTGGATTGGGTCCTGGAATCTGCAATTTATTCCACAAAGATTGTTTGGGGTTTGGATCTTGTAAAAAATCCGAATGCTCCTGGGCTTTATCTTTCCACTTCTCCGAATCGCAAAATTCTTTCCATGGGGGTTTTGTTCAAGTCCTGGTTCACTAGTTACGGGATTGCTCTCAATGTTTCTAATGATTTTTCCGCATTTCAGTGCATCCACCCTTGCGGGCAGGACTGGAAATCCATGATTTCGGTCTCTCAGCTGGGACTTCCAAGCGGAGAAGATAAGAAGAAGGAATGGATCCAAGCTTTTCAGTCCAAATTCCTGGAAAATTTAAGGCCGATTAAAGACAAGATCCGCACCTAAATGGATTTTTATTCTATAGAAAAAAGCCGAAATCGGCCGATTTTTAAAAGAAGAGAGGTTCTCAGGTGCAAATTTTCAAACATATTCTATTTTTCATTTTAGCACTTTTGATTTGCGAAGGGATCGCTGCAGGAGCCTCTGCATGGTCCTTTTTGGAATCTTCTCTTGCATCCTTTGAGCAGATCAAAAATCTTTCGGACCAAAGAGCCAGAGATACAATCGGTGCTATTTCTAAATCTAGCGAAGGAAAATTAAGCAAAGACAGATTAGAAGATCTGAATTTTGCATTCACAAGACTTGTGAAAGTGACTTCTGGAGATAAAGAGGGATTTATCATTTCCGAGATCAGTATGACTGATGATTCAGGAGTAGTTCTTGCATCTTCTAACGAAGATTATGTGTCTGATGCGAGAGCGAAAAGAAAGCCAGAACCTAAGTTTTTATCTACTAATTATACAGCTGCACATCATTTGAGAAAATGGCAGATTGGAACTCCAATTCTTTTGGGAGATAAGAATACTTTTCAGAATGATAAATTGATGCAGATTGTTTCTCCTTATTTCCCTGAAATTTCTGAACCAAGTGTTCTTCTTTCCATGGCGGTGTATCATCCAGAAAAATTGGAAAGAGTGGCTTCTCTTCATATGAAATATGAAAGAGGAAATTTTGCACATTTTGTAAAGATACAGACTGAACTTTTCTGGTGGACCTTGCAGAATAACGCGATCATCGCCCTTATTTGTGCTCTTATATTAGGATTTGCTCATTTACTCATTAAGAGTGTTCGCACTTCTTTTACTCAGGACGGAAGATATATTGCAGATCCTTCTGCACCTCCTTTATGGGAGAAGGTTGATTTTGCACAAACTCAAGGGCCTATTCGTTGGAGAGAAAATGTTTCTTCTACTCCTTCTTACCAAAGCCAAAATCCGGCGCCTGCTACAAGCTATGCTCCGGCTGCGCAAGCGGTTTCGGCTCCTTCTACTGCGCAAGCAGTCAATCGTGAGAAAGCGGAAATTATAGACGCTATTTATCTAGGATAAACTTTTTTGGAAATTCATACTACAAAACTGGGACATATATTGAAGGTAACTCCTAAGGGAGTTCTTGATTCTTATTCTGCATTCGATCTGGTGCGTTTTATTAAAACTCGCTGGGAAGAAGGGGAAAGACTTGTTCTAGTCAATTCTCGTCTTGTGGAATATATAGAAGAAGATGGGATTTCCGCACTTGTAGAATTAAAAAACTTTTTCGAAAAATTCGGCGGCAATATTGCATTTAGCGATTGGAATGAAGAAGGTTTACTGGTTTTAGGATTATTCGGTTTGAATAAGAGCTCCCACTTCTTTGCTCATGAAAAAGAAGCAGAAGTCTGGCTATCCTCTTTGAAAATTGAAGATAGAAGGACCTTGTCCGAGAAATCGGAAAGTATTTCTTCTCTCAGACAAACTAAACCGATCCAGTTTTATTCTAGTCCTTCTTCTAGTCTCAGCAAGTCAGACGTGTATGTTCCTGAGATAAGTACTGTTCCTATTCCTGGACAAGAACCTGTAGAGAAGACTAAGATCGGAAAAGATCTGGATCATTCTTTGGAGCAGGCAAGAAATATCCAGGAAAGGATCTTATACTGCGAATCTTGCAGAGCAAGACTTAGGATCAAAACTCTTGGTCGCCATCAATGTCCTAATTGCCGAATTCAGTTTGACGTGAGTCGCACCGGTGGAGTTCGATACTTGGAGAAACTATTAGGTTAGTTTCAGTCTGTCGGAAACTCCGACCACGTAGGATCTCTTGTCCCAAGCAGCCAGAAGAAGTTTCGCTCTTTCTTTTTACACCCTCATTTCCAGAATTTTAGGAGTGTTCCGAGACCATTTTATGGCCGTGTCTTTCGGGACAGGCACAGTGGCCTCTGCATTCGTAGTCGCATATAGGTTACCTAATATGTTTCGGAACCTACTAGCGGAAGGGACTCTTTCCCAGTCTTTTATGCCGCTCTATTCTGATTCAAATAAGGAAGGTTTAGAAGCTGCGAGAAGAATGAGTGGTGCTGTATTAAGTTTTCTTTTCTTAGTCCTTCTCGCTTTTGTATTATTGGTATTCACCTTCACTCCATGGTTTGTTCCGATACTATCTGGCGGAAACCCTGAACAGACAGGGTATATAGTAGAATTTACTTATATTCTATTTTTCTTAATTGTAACTGCTAGTCTTTCATCAATTTATATGGCGATTTCTAATGTAAAAAATCGCTTTTTTGTTCCTTCTCTTTCTCCAATAATATTGAATTTAAGTTACCTTATTGTCTTTTTGGGAATTTTTCCATTTGTTGACTGGGATTTACTGACCAAAGCTAGAATACTTTGTTTTGGGATTGTTGCCGGAGGAGTTGTGCAATTATTAGTGCAATCCTGGTATGTTTCTAAAAATGGAGAAGGCCCAATCTTCTCCTTTAATTATAAACATCCAGCAATTTCTAAAATTTTCAAGTTGATGCTACCTGCTGCGATAGGAGGAGGCTTTTATCAACTTGGTTTGTTAGTGGACGTTGGTCTTGCAATCCGGGTCCAGAACGACAATCCTGGGCTTGGGGCTGTGGTCAGTTTAGATTATGCACAGAGACTAGTGCAACTTCCTACAGGTATCATAGGTGTTGCACTTGCTACTACAACTCTGCCTGCGTTACTTTCTTCCTTAAAACAAAACAAACATTCTGAGGTTCCTAAGGAAATGTTGGGAGTTTTGGGATTTGCTATTTTTTTAACAGCTCCTGCCGCTATAGGAATGGGTATTTTGACAGGACCGATCTTGGATTCCATTTATTATGGAGGAAGATGGGGTCATCTAGCTACGGAAACTGCAATTTTACCGTTAGTTTTTTATTCTCTTGCAGTTCCGTTTTACAGTATGAACAAAGTTTTAATTTCTACCTATTATGCTTTTCAAGATACTAAAACTCCCTTATTAGTTCAGGCGTCTACATTCATTCTTAATCTTGCATTGAATCTTTCTCTGATATTCTATCTAAAACATTCTGCAATCGCATTGTCTTCCGCGGTATCGACAGTAGTGACCTGGACCTTACTTTCCAGTTATTTAAGAAAACATAAGGTAACTTTTCCTTGGGAAGGATTTCTTTCTAAAATTGTAAAATTGATCCTGCCACTTTTAGGAATGGCTGCATTTTTATTTTTTTATAAAGAAGTGGTCCATCCTCAGGCATTGGCTTTTCTCTCCGAAAAAGGCCTAAGTTACGCGAATTCTTCCAGGATCTCTCTTTGCGCCGCAGTCCTCCCAGGGATGTCAATTTTTTTCCTGATCAGTCTGCTTTTCGGTATAGAAGAGATAAGGTTAATAGCTGGAAAAATATTTCGTAAGAAGTAATTTTGCCCGGAAGATCTGCGGTGAAAATTTTCAAGGAAGAAAAAGTAAGTTAAAACTTTTAGAAAATGATGAGGAATATTACGTTTATCATTACTAGAGCGCTTTCAATTTCATTTCATCTTTTGAAGAGCGGATTTATCTTCGCAGTAATATTTCACTTTTTTTATGCAACTGAGATCGCCGCCGACTGTGGTGGGGACGCTTTCGATGATTTAACAGAGGAACGTAAGCCTATAATCGGAAGAGAGAAGGAGGAAAAATATAAGTTCAGACTACCTCCTCTAGCAAGAGTTGAATCTTGGGGTAATGGAAAGTATTTCGCAGTAGAGTCCTTGGGGATCTCGGACTATCATTTAGTACGATATGTAAACTATCCTAAGTTCAAGCAGCTTTCAATTTTGAATCCGATTTCGGATATGATTTGGTCCAAGCAGGACAATACGTATTGTGCTTATGTGTTCCCTTTTTTTTACGGGAAGAGTAAGCTTAAAAATGGGACCTTAACTGAGACAAATCTATCTATATTGCATTATTATTCCTCCGATACTTTAGCTAATGGAAGTATAGATAGAACTCTTAGGTTTCCTTCTTTTTTTCCGTTGGCTGGATCTAATTATACTAAAGATTCACAAGGTAAAGAGGAAACTTTCAGATACGCGCTTCCTCTGTTATTTTTTCAAAACAAAACTTCTGAATCTAATTGGACCCAGTTTCTTATATTTCATTGGGGAAGAGAAAAGGAATCCTCTTATGGGGCCGCACTTCCTTTACTTTACTGGGGAAGTGGAGAAAAAAATAGCCATTTTACTTTAGCTCCATTAGTATATTATAATTCTGAAAAGGATGGGTCCGAAGGATCACTGCTCACCCCTTTATTCGGAAAATCTTGGAAAAATTCGCTAACGGAAGGGACAGGGGAGAAATTCTCGTATTTACTTCCTTTCTTTTATTCGAGTAGGACAAATAACTCTGAAACTTTGGAATATAGGTTATTCGCTCCCATTTTAGTTCATCGTAGATATGAAAAATCTGTAGGGTGGAATACTAATCTTTTATTCTTAAGCGGTTGGATAAGTGATAAGAATGGAGATTATAAGAGTTCTTACCTTTTTCCTCTGTTCTTTCATACTAAGAACGAATCTTTAGCGATCGTTCCGTTCTATTTCGAGTCGCAAGATACAAAATTCGGATTTTTACCGATCCCTTTTTTTTATTCGAAAACGGAAAAGTCTAAAAGTTTCTATGTACTAAATTCATATTACCAATCGGAAGGAAGTAATGATTCGTCGTTCTTATTCTTCCCGTTATTCTATAGATCAGTCAAATCGGACGGCAATCTTACCTTAATGCCTTTATACGCTAGGGGTTCTTTTGGCCAAAGTTCTTGGAATTATTTTCTGAATACGTACTTTTCCTGGGATAAGGAAGGGGAACTGAACAAGAGTATCGTTTTTCCGGTATTCTATCATTCATCAGATCGAGTAAGTGCTGTTACTTGGGGCCCTTTGTTTTATCGTAATAAAAGTAAAAGTACGGAAGAGTCTAAGAATTATTTCTTGAATACTTATTATTCAAGAAATCCCAAAGGGGAATTGGATCGCTTTGTTTTCTTTCCACTTTATTATTATTCTTCTGATCTAAAGGAAGATACGACGTTAGCTCCACTTTATTATAGGTCGAAAAGCAAAGAAACAAATGCTTCGCAAACATATTTTTTAAATACTTATATTTCTAAAAATCAGGAAGGCAGTCTTTCTAAACTTGTTGTTTTCCCTTTTATATTCTTTAGTCCGAAAGATTATTTATATATTCTGCCTGTATACTTCAACTATACGGATCATCATGTGGGACTTGTTCCTATCCCTTTCTATTATTATGATAATTCAGGATCAAAAACTTTTTATATCCTAAACTCCTTATATCGTAGTGATTCCAAGTATGATTGGAGTTATTTATTTTTTCCTTTGTATTACCATGCTGAGTCGAATAACAGAAATACTACTGTCGCCCCTCTATATTATAGGTATTCTTTTGAGAAAAGTTCTAAGAACTATTTCTTAAATACTTACTTCTCTTGGAATGAAAAAGGAGAATTAGATAGGTCTATATTTTTTCCTTTTTTATTCTATAAGTCCCAGGAATATTTCAGTTTTATACCTTTTCTGGTAAAGGGGAATCAAGTAGGAAACGAATATACGTATCTACCTGCTTTTTTTACTTATTGGGATAAGGAGCAGACTTGGATCTTAAATACTTATTCGGATAAGGACTCCGTTTCTGGATTGTATCGAAAGTTTTATGTAGCTCCATTTTGGTGGTACAACAAAAGTAAAGATACTGTTAGTTATTTATTATTTCCGTTCTTTTATAAAAAAGTATCTCCTGATCTTAAATTCACTCTTTCTCCTTTACATTACGAATCAACGAGTTCCGAAGAGGATTATTCTCTCTACCTCTTATATGAAAAGAAGGTGACTGAAAAATACAGCACTCGTCGAGTATATCCTATATTTTATTCCGGAAAAGACTCCGAGAGTTCATATTGGAACATTTTGGGATTTGCAGGAAGAGGATTCGATAAAGAAGGCGAGGCGAAATACAGTTATCTTTTTCCTTTTTATTTTTATAAAAAAGATAGTTATAGGGTGGCGATACCGTTTTTCTTCCGATTAGGGTACGACGAAGATCATTATAAACATTTTGGAATTTTTCATTATTGGAATCGTTCTCCTGATAAGGACAATACTTGGATATGGCCTTTATTATGGTTTTCAAATATTGATCGTAAGAATAAAGAAAGTTTTACCACCTGGTTTCCTCTATTTTGGGATTGGGATAATCCTAAAAGTAAGGGAAAAATTGCAGTTCCTTTTTATCTCAAATATGAAGAAGCTGATAAGACTCTAGAGTTGGTCTTAGCTTATTCTTCTTCCCAAAATTTAGGTAGTTTTTCTGGAGAGATTGGATCTAAAGAAAAAGAATATTATCTAGATACGGATATTTCTCTTTTTTATAATCTTTTTAGCATTTCCTCAAGGACTTCTATTTCCAAAGAAAAAATGGTATTTTGGAAATCCACACGTCCCCCGGAAGAAAAATCTACTGTGGAGGAACTAAAAACCGAAACGGTCACTCAGGAAGAAAAAGAAGGATTAAATAAATATAAAACGTTAAACCGAGAGGGCGTAAGGTCTTTCTGGGGCGTAAGCGCACTTTTTGGGATTTTTAGTTATGAACAAGGAGATGATCGTAGGCATTTAAGGTTACTTCCATTGAGCTGGTTCTCTTGGTCTAAAAAAACGGAGGAAAAAATATATGCAGCCCCGTTCTTTTTCTCTAGCCAGATCAAAGACGAATCTTATTTCGTAATATTTCCATTTTACGGTCGTCAAAGTAAAGGTCCCGATTTTTTAGAATCATACCTATTATTCGGATTCTTAAGGGGAAAACAGGGAGAAGTTCGAGACTATTCTATTCTCTGGCCACTCACTAGATTTTATTATTCAAATAATTCCTGGGGAATGAGATTTTTTCCGCTATTCTCACATGAACAATCATATGAAAAATCCAGGACAATCTCTCCTCTTTATTACAGAAACCGTGTGACGGAAGGAAATTCTGTCACAAACAAATTTCATTCTATCCTGGTTCCATTATATCACTCTTCCAGCATTTCGATTACTTCGCCAGAAGGAGTAGGAGAAAAAGGATATGATACATTTTTACCTGTGTACTTCCGTACAAAGGAAAGATCTACAACGAATAGGGGAGAGAATTTAACAAGTAAAGTCTATACTCTTTTTTCCTTTTATACGCATCGGAGTAGTCCCGAAGGTGAAAAGGCGACTAACTTTTTTTCCCCTCTCTATTTTATGAGTAGGAAGAGTCAAAATTTGGATGGGAAAGAAAATATTTCGAAAATGGACTTTTTGCCGATACCATTATTTTTTTGGAGAAGGGATTTAGTCTCCAGTGATTTTTTCTTACTCGGGTTTTATAGAAGTAAAAATCCTGAATCTTCTCATTTTAATTTCTTAGGCTTACTCGCTTCGACTAAAGAAAATTCAAAGATAAGTGGTATATACGAATCGTTCAGGATCTTACCTTTTCTTTTTACTAGCAAAGCAGCTAGTTTGGATTCCAAATATGAGGAATCTCACCAAATTGTTTTTCCTCTTTATTATACAAGTCAGCATTCGTTTAAGGACGAATCAGGTGAATCCATTCGTAAGGAGATCTATACTCCTTTATTTAAATATCAGAATACTAGGGTAAAGGATGGAGAATATTCGAGTTTTCTATCTTTGTTATATTATTTTGAAAAAACAAAAAAAAGCGAAGATGGGAAAGAAAAGGTTTTCAGAACGGATTTTTTACCGGTTCCAGGATTATATTGGTCGAGAAACGAGACGGATCATAGTTTCTTTTTTCTTGGATTTTATAGCGGAAAAGATGCTAATTCCTCTAAATCGAGCTTTCTCGGCTTGATCCATTCAGGCAAAAGTATTAACGAAGCGGGAGATTCCGATGAATACTTTCGTATTTTCCCTTTTTATTTTTCCGGTACGAAAACCTATCCAAGAAAAGAATCGTTCGGAGCCGAATCTTACCAAGTCTTATTCCCGATTTTTTACGGAACTCATACCAAAGAAAAAAATAAAGAAGTGGAATTTGAAGAAAGGAATATATATTCTCTTTTCTTTAAATATAGAAGTTCGATTGCTAAGGACGAATCTGAATTTTCTAACTTCTTTTCTCTATTGTATTATAAGGAGAGGGTTCGTTTTAAGAATGGCAATTTGGAAAAGACGGATTTTCTTCTGATTCCGGGGTTTTATTGGTATAGAAATCCAGAAGCTCATACTTTCTTTCTTTTCGGTATATACAGCAAAAAAGATGCAGAAGTTTCCAAATTCAGCGTTCTGGGTCTCGTTCAGTCTTCTGAGGAAAAAACCCCTTACGGGAAACTAGAGACTTCCTTTCATATTTTCCCTTTGTATTTTTCCGGAAAAGAGGAGAAAGAAAATGGGCAAATAACGAATAGTTATACGGTTATACCGCTTCTTTATTATGGATTTCAGGATAATAATCAAAAAGGGTGGAACGTCTTAGGAATATTTAATTATTCTAATTCCCCGTTGGAAAATCATGTAGGGATATATCCTTTCTTTTCTAGAAGGGAGTCAGTTATTCCGAATTTTAAAAAAGAAATTACAGTATCTGGAATTCCATATTACTATAATAAAAAGGAATATGCGAATGGAGTTATTGAAAAGACGAATGTTAATCTATTTGGGATTTTTACTAATGATATTAAAAGCGGTTTAGATAGGGAGACTTGGTTTTTATTTTTACCTCTTCCGTTCTTTTATTATGAGAAAAATATTTATAGCAGTGGACTTTCCGATAAAAGTTATACTTTCTTAAAATTGATTAATTATAGTAGCTCTGAAAATCTCAAATCAGGTAAATCAGACGGATTTGAATTTTCATCATTTTTCATATTCTCAGCAAAATCGAGAATATCCAGCAATTCTGAAAATGGGACTATCACTTCGTCTGGCAGTTCTTATTTGTTCCCGATTTACTGGTGGTCTAAGGAATCCGGGCAGAATGTTTCTAATAAACATTTTAATTTCTTAATATTTTTTGATTATGCTAGAGATGATTATCGAAAAGAATCCCGCCTTATCCTCGGGCCGTATTATTATTTTTCCGAAACTAATTCTGAAAAATTTGGACTTTTGCCTTTGGGCTTTTATTCGAAAAATTACGATTCTAAATTTTGGTTTCTTTTGGGCTTTTACGGTTATAAAGATTCAGATTGGAACCGCTGGGGATTTGCGGGGATTTTTGATACCTATAGAGAAGAGAAAAATAAGAGAACTAACTTTAATCTTTTCCTCGGACTAATTCATACCGAATTAGAGGAAGAACGGACCAGAGTCGCGCTTTTGGGTGGAATATTGGGAGGTTATGAGGGACGTCCGAATTATTCCGACTCAAATTTTTTATGGTTGAGATGGAAATCTACTCCTGATGAAACTATTGCGAATGTCCTGCCCGTTTTTTATTATCACCATGATATGGCAGGAACAACAAGTGTCATTCCGCCAGTTCTTGGATATTTCTCTTCCGGAAAAGATGGAAGATTTGATATGTTAGGATTAGGTTTGTTATATTATCGTAATGAAAAGATTTCTAGATCGGAAGATACTCTTTTGGTCGCTGGAGGTCTATTATATTATTATAAACAATCTATTGCTCCTTATAATCCTTTATATACGATTCGATCTATGGGTGTTTTGGCCGGGCTTTTATGGAACTGGGAATATGAGGTACAAGGGCCGTTTAACAAGTATTCTGTATTGTTCGGGGTGTATAGCCGTAGTAAAGATGAGGCGAAGGAAATACATAGAATTTTTGGGATTATGTTATAATATATAAAAAAAGCCGAGGTGAAAAACCTCGGCTTTTAACTTTTCCGAAAGGAAAGAGGGCAAGATTACATCATGCCGCCCATTCCTCCCATACCGCCCATTCCACCCATAGGAGGCATTCCGCCGCCGTCTTTTTCAGGTTTGTCGGTGATTGTAACTTCTGTAGTTAACAACATTGATCCGATAGAAGCAGCGTTTTGGAGTGCAGAACGAACTACTTTCGCAGGGTCAACGACTCCAGCCTGTAGTAGATCTTCCCAAACCATAGTAAGAGCGTTGAAACCTTCGTTTCCTTTCTTACCTTTTGCTTGTTCTACGATTACGGATCCTTCCAGACCAGCGTTAGAAGTGATCATACGGATCGGCTCTTCTAATGCACGGAAGATGATTTTTGCTCCAGTAGCTTCGTCGCCTTCTAATTTAAGAGAGGAAACTGCTTCTTGAGCTTTTAGAAGAGTTAATCCACCACCAGGAACGATTCCTTCTTCTACTGCTGCGCGAGTAGCTGAAAGTGCATCTTCCACACGGTGTTTTTTCTCTTTCATTTCTACTTCAGTAGCTGCACCAACATGGATCACTGCAACACCGCCAGCTAATTTAGCTAAACGCTCTTGTAGTTTTTCACGATCGTACTCAGAAGTAGTATCTTCGATCTGTTTTTTGATCTGACCTACGCGGCCTTGGATATCTTTAGAAGCACCTTGTCCTTCGATGATGGTGGTGTTTTCTTTATCCACGGTTACTTTTTTAGCACGTCCCAGTTGTTGAACTGTTGCGTTTTCCAGCTTCATTCCGAGGTCTTCAGAAATCACTTGTCCACCGGTAAGGATTGCGATATCTTCCAACATCGCTTTACGACGATCTCCGAATCCAGGAGCTTTAACAGCCACACAAGAGATAGTTTTACGAAGAGTGTTTACTACGATAGTAGCTAATGCTTCTCCTTCTACTTCTTCTGCGATGATCACTAAAGGTCTTCCTGCTTGAGCAACTTTTTCCAATACTGGAAGAAGGTCTCTCATAGAAGAGATCTTTTTGTCGTAGATTAGAATATAAGGATCGCTTAAAGTAGCGATCATTGCTTCAGGATCAGTTACCATATAAGGAGAAACGTATCCACGGTCGAATTGCATACCTTCTACCACGTCTAAAGTGGTTTCGATAGATTTTGCTTCTTCAACAGTGATAACTCCGTCTTTTCCAACTTTGTCCATAGCATCTGCGATCAGATTTCCTATATCCTTGTCGTTGTTTGCGGAGATAGTTGCAACGTTAGCGATATCTTTTTTGTTTTCGATCTTAACTGAACGTTTTTTGATACTTTCTACTGCAGCATTAACCGCTTTATCGATACCGTGTTTAAGTGCCATAGGGTTTGCACCAGCGGTAACGTTTTTTAAGCCTTCGTTAACGATAGATTGAGCAAGAATAGTAGCAGTGGTGGTTCCATCTCCAGCAACGTCATTCGTCTTTGTGGAAACTTCTTTTACCATCTGAGCGCCCATGTTCTCGATGGAATCTTCTAACTCGATTTCTTTTGCTACGGTAACTCCGTCCTTAGTGATGGTTGGAGATCCGAATTTTTTGTCGATTACTACGTTTCTTCCCTTAGGACCAAGGGTAACTTTTACAGCGTTTGCAAGTTTGTTAACGCCTTCTAAAAGTTTACGTCTAGCTGTTTCATCATACTCGATAATTTTTGCCATTTTTATTTCCTCGGCCTATTACTTTTTCACGATGGCAAGAATATCGCTTTCGCGGATAATTAAGTATTCTTTACCTTCGGATTTAATTTCAGTTCCGGAATATTTGCCGTATAGAACGACATCACCAGCTTTAACTTCTAGTGGGATAAGCTTTCCGTCTTCATAACGTCCGCTTCCTACTTCTACAACCTTTCCCTCTTGCGGTTTTTCTTTAGCCGTATCAGGAACGAAGATGCTGCCGATTTTTTCTTCAGCGTCTTGTTTAGGCTCGACCAGAACACGGTCACCTAGCGGTTTAATCGCCATGACTTTCTCCTTTTAGCACTTGAAATAAATGAGTGCTTGAATATAAATTCCAGGAAATCCGAAACAGGGGTAGGCGGTCAAGCACTTTGAATCATAGAGTGCTAAAATATCGTTCAAATTCCGCTTAAACCCCCGAATTTTTCATTTCCCGTTTTTTGAAGAACGATGTCTAAGGGGAAACTTAAAGTTCGTAAAGGCTTTCGCACAGAGACCACCGAGTTCACGGAGTATTTTGTATCGATAGATTGTTCCTTGAAGGTTTGGTAATTATTTTATTTATAAATGTAATCTCTCGGTGTTCTCCGCGTCCTCTGTGCGAAATTAAATAAGGATACAATATTTGTTCTCAGAGAAAAATTTAATTCGGGTAAGAGAAGGGAATAAAAAGCCCATCTTAGAAGAAGGAGAATATATTCTCTATTGGCTCCGTGCGAATAGAAGAATGGCCTGGAATCATTCTTTGGATTACTCGATTCATTTGGCGAAGAAGTTCCAGAAACCTTTGGTCATTTTTGAATCTGTCATGATGGATTTTGAATGGAGTTCTCCTAGGCTCCAACAATTTCTTTTAGAAGGAATTTGTGATACTGCCGAAGACGCAGCCCGCGCTGGCTTTACATATTGGTCTTTTGTGGAAACAAAGGAACATTCACTTTCTGAGATTGTTCCAAACATTTTAGAAAAAGCTTCTATAGTGATTACGGATGATTTCCCTTGTTTTTTTCTTCCGGAACATGCGGAGAAGATTTCCGAAATCCTAAATTGTAAACTGCTACTCGTGGATTCCAATTCCATTACTCCACTTGCTTCTTATGAAAAATTTTTCGGATATGCCAGGGTTCTTCGCCCAAAACTTCATGATAAATTTGTGGAATCTTATATTCATAGATCCAATCCAAAGCCGAGTTCTAAAGGAATTCCAAGTTCTGATAAATTAAAAAAACCGAAATTTTTATTTTCTGGGAAGAAGGACGACATCTCTTCTTATCTTAAAAAGATGAATTCTCAATTCTCGAATGTTCTTCCTGTTTCGGGCAAGATTGGAGGAAGAAAAGAAGGTCTCAAACTTCTGAAAAAATTCCTAAAAGAAGGACTTCCATTTTATTCGGAAGAGAGAAGTGAACCAAGACCGCCTGAAAGAACAAAATCTTCCTACTTATCTCCTTATTTACATTTTGGAATGATCTCAGTAGATGAGATCGTTACTACAGTTTTAGGATCTGATCTTAAAATCGATTGGAGTCCTGATATATTAAATCATTCTTATAGAGGAAAGAACGAGGGGTTCTTTCATCCTAATCCAAATATAAATTCTTTTTTAGATGAACTTCTAACCTGGAGAGAGCTCGGTTATCTTTTGTTTTATAAGGAGCCGAGTTTTAGGAAAGATCTCTCCATTCTTCCGAATTGGGCTAAACTTTCTTTAGAGGCTCATAGGGGAGATAAAAGAGAATATACTTATTCTAAAGAACAATTTGAGAATGCGTTAACCCATGATCCTATCTGGAATGCAGCTCAGAAAGAATTAGTTCTGACTGGGACAATCCAAAATTATCTCCGAATGCTTTGGGGTAAAAAAGTAATAGAATGGTCTTCTTCACCGGAAGAAGCATTTCGTATATTAGAAGATTTGAATCACAAATATGCGTATGATGGAAGGGATCCGAATTCTTATACAGGGATTCTTTGGTGTTTCGGAGCGTTCGATCGGCCTTGGTCTCCGGAAAGAGCAGTGCTTGGAAATATCCGTTATATGTCCTCGGACTCTACTTCTAAAAAATTCAAAATAAAACCTTATCTGGAATACATCCAATCTTTGGAAGGATTGTCGGAACTCCGACTTTTTAAATAACGCCCGTTATTATAACTGAGAGAGAAGTTGTTGCGGATTCTTTTTCCCTGCCGTATTATGTAGTTCCGGAGGGACAAAGATGACTGAAAACAAAAAATATGAAACCCTACAGGAATTCTGGCCATTCTACCTAAGAGAACACTCAAACAAGATGAACCGTGTATTTCATTTTATAGGAACTACATGTGCTCTAGTGTTTATCGCTTCTGCAATCTTCTATCTAAATGCTTGGTATTTGCTGGGAGCATTGTTTAGCGGATACTTTTTCGCATGGATCGGGCATTTCTTCTTAGAAAAAAACCGTCCAGCTACATTCATTTATCCGTTCAAATCTTTTGTAAGCGATTGGAGAATGTATTTTTGCACGATCACCGGACAACTCGGTAAGGAATTACAAAAAGCAGGAGTTAAGTAAGTTCTCTAGGTTGCGAATTCGCAGGATTGGAATTTCACGTTACCTGCGATTTCGCGACTATTACCTCATTTGAGGGATACTCATCTGTTACTAAAGCGCCATAAGCGTAGTTCGTTTATTAAGTAACGTTATAAATTATTGTCGGCTTACGTTTTTTTCTTTCTCAATACTGAATCAATCATACACATGCTCATTCTTAGAACGAAAAGAGGTTCTGATTGGATCCCGTTCTTCCCGCCGCCAAAGAATTAGCAAAGAATGTAGACACCCTATGGGTGATTTTTGCCTCAGCACTTGTCTTTTTTATGCAAGCCGGTTTTCTACTTTTAGAATCCGGATTAGTAAGATCAAAAAATTCGATCAATGTAGCGATCAAAAACCTACTCGATTACGTTGTAGGAACAATTTGTTTCTTCTTGCTCGGTTATGGTTTAATGTATGGGACTAGCTTCAATGGTTGGTTCGGTAAGGACATATTTCTTTTAGAGGGCTTAAGCACTGGCAAAGAATTTGCCTTCTTTCTGTTTCAAGTTACCTTTATGGGAACGGCGGCGACTATCGTGTCCGGCGCAGTTGCAGAAAGGATACGATTCCAAGCATATTTGGTCTGTTCCCTTTTTGTTTCTTTATTCATATATCCTGTTTTTGGTCATTGGGCCTGGGGAGGAGGTTGGTTAAGTCAATCCGGCTTTCATGATTTTGCGGGAAGTTCGGTCGTACATTCTGTCGGGGCATGGGTATCTTTGGCTGGAGTGATCGTTCTTGGGCCTAGAAAGGATCGTTTCGATTCGGATGGAAAACCTCGAGAGTTATACGGTCATAATCTTCCTTTTTCCGTTTTAGGAACTTTTATCCTTTGGTTTGGCTGGTTCGGATTTAACGGAGGAAGTACACTTTCTCTTACTGACTCAGTTCCTAAGATCATTGTAAATACTAGTCTTGCTGCTTGTGCAGGATGTAGTGCTGCTATCATATTTGATTATATTACAAAAGGTGTTCCTCATGTAGGAGGTGCAATCAACGGAGTGCTTGCAGGTTTAGTCGCAATCACCGCAGGTTGTGATGTGATGAGCCCTGCTTCTTCTTTGATCATTGGCTTGATCGCAGGTATACTTGCAGAAGTTGCAGTCTGGATCATGGAGAATTTTTTAAAGTTAGACGATGTAGTTAGCGCGTTTCCCGTTCATGGAGTTGGAGGTATTTGGGGAACCTTGGCTGTGAGTTTATTTGCACAAGAAGAGTCGTTGCGCAGTTGGAATCAATGGCAGGCCCAACTTACTGGTGTCGCAGTTTGTGCAATATGGTCTTTCAGTATGGGACTCATTCTATTCTTCCTAATGAAGTTTACTATATCAATTCGTGTGTCTTCGGAAGAAGAAGATAGAGGTCTAAACGAATCTGAACATGGTGCTAAGACAGTTTGGTTGGATTTGATGAACGCGATGAAATACGTGGCCGACTCTAAGGATCTGAGAAAAAGGATAGATGTAGATCCGGGAGTAGAATCTGGAGCAGTTGCAGAATTATTCAATCGTTTACTTTTGAGTTTAACTCAAATTATAGGAGTTGTAAAAGAAAACTCAGATAAGATCGAAAATGAATCCGGCAATTTAGAAAGCTCCACTCTTGCTATTACCAAAGAGATCGAAAACCAAAAAGAAAAAACGACTTTAATAAGGGAAACTTCAGACATATTAGAAACTTCCTTAAAAGCAGTTTTAGATCTGGTAAGAGAAGAAAGAAGAAGATCATCGGAAATGAGAAGAATGTCGGAAGAGATGTCCCAGGGAATGAAGGAACTCCAAACCGATATTTTAACATCAGACCAAATCAGTGATTCTATACAATCCATTGCATTCGCTGGAGAAAAAAAGTTAGAAAAGACTGTCAGAAGTATGCAAGGTTTGAATGGTTCTGCTAAAAAGGTAGAAGAGCTTGTTGGAATTCTCCAAAAGATAGCAGAACAACTCGGAATGTTATCTATCAATGCATCGATTGAGTCCGCAAGAGGAGGAGATAAAGGATTCGCAGTCGTTGCTCACCAAATCTCAGTTCTTTCTGAAAAAACTGCTTCTAATGCTAAACAAGCAAATATGTATTTAAGAGAGATTTGGGAAACTGTAGATGGATCTTTACAATCGTTAGCCGAAACTGTAGAATCATTTAAATCGATCTTAGTCAAAATTCCAGAACTTTCTAAAACCATGAAGGGTGCTTTTGATTCGGTCCGAGATTATTCTTCTAGATCAGATGATTTAGAAACTTCTATCCAAGGTGTAGCTGAAATGAGTGAATCAGTTGCTGCGGATATGGAAAAACGTTATTCCGAATTGAATCGAATGAGAGACTTTTTCTGTGAGATCGAAGACGGCGCAGTTCGGATCGGATCCTTATTAGAAGACTTACAAAAGATGAGCCTTATGCTAAGTGGCCAAACAATCCGAATGCACCGAGTAGTGGATATTTTCAGAATAGAGCCTACGACTGGTTAAATTTCTTAGGCTCCAACTGCAACTACAGTTACAGGTTTTTCTTTTCCTTTTACTTGGACTGGAGGAAGAGTTTCTCCTCTGAAGTTAGCACCTGCAAGTTTCCAAGTTTCTTCGGAGACTAGTAACTCTTTTCCGAAGTTTTTGGTAAGAGATTCAATTCTAGAGGCAGTGTTAACCGCATCTCCTATCACTGTGAATTCTGCTCTTCTGCTTGTTTCAATATTTCCAGAGAAAACTTCTCCAGTATGGATGCCTATTCCGATCCTTACCGGTTCTAATCCTTTGGCTCCTCTGGCATTATTAAATTCTCCTAATTTTTCTAACATCCTTTGTCCGCATTGTAATGCACGAATTGCATCTGATGCAGGATCAGCGGAAGGATAAGGAGTTCCAAATGTAGCCATTACAGCGTCGCCTATATATTTGTCTAAAGTCCCACCAAATTCAAAAACACAATCAGTTAATGTTTCTCTAATAGAGGAAAGGAATCTGCTCAATTCTAATGGATCCATATTTTCTGATAGTGCAGTGAAATTTCTGATATCAGTGAATAATATTGTGGCAGTTTGTCTTCTGCCCTCCAATACATCTGGGTTGGTCATCATTTCTTCTACCATTCCGGGGGAGAAGTAACGAGAAAGTAAGGATCTTTGTGCTTCTCCTTCTCCAATCCGTCTGATCATGATCAAAGTTCTTAAGATCCCAAAAGCAAAGAAGAAAGCCAAGATCAGATAAACCATAGGTCTTCCGAATAATGCGTCAGTGACCAAAACATTCGGTCCCATCACATAATCTCCCCAATCTTTTGCGAATACCATCTTATCGTATATCAGAGCATAGGAGAAGATCCCGAAATAAACTAGATAGAATAAGATAACGCTTAAAACCACGTATCTTAATCTGAATTGGATCAATGAGAACGCAAGAGGGAAGAATAGAAAATTCATGATCGGATTTTTGATCGCGAATCCAAGATCGAATGAATTTTGGTGAAGAGTATAGTATAATAATAAAGAACTGATCACGAAAAAATCAGAGACGAGTGCTAAATAAGAAAATCCTTTAATAGCCCAATGAGTGCAGGTCCTGATTACGTAAGAATGTCCAATCGTAACTGCAGTGAAAATTGTAAATGCGATCCCGTTAACCAGAGCATCTCCATTTTTCCAGTTTAAGGCCAACTGAGCTGCAAAAAATATTAGAAGCAGATATCGGAAGGCGTTGGATACATAGGCGCCTATGATTTCTTCGTTTTCTAAAACCTTACGGACCGAATCGTCCATTTTACTTCGATCTGTTATTTCCAGAATATTACAAAGAAACTTAGGTAGATAATCTTTGATAGGCATAGCTCCCTAAAATACTCCTTTCAATTTTTGATTCAATCGTTTCTTATTGTTTTCGACTGAATCGAATAACAAAAGGAATGTTATAATTCCGAAATAAATATCAGAATCAGTGGAACTTTTACATAAAACCAAGATCGATCAAACCTTGGATAAGCAGGATGGAAGAATGAACCATAGAGTTGCAATCATTGCGGGTGGAACTGGGCTCGTCGGCGGAGAACTTGTTCAAGAATTATTGATAGATCCATCCTGGGATAAGGTATATCTTCTGGTCCGAAAACCTCTGGAATGGACTCATTCCAAATTGGAATTGATCCTTACTGATTGGGAAAAACTAACTGAGTTTCCTCAAGGTGTTACAGATGCATTTTGCACTTTGGGCACTACAATTGGCAAAGCAGGCTCTAAGGAAAATTTTAAAAAGGTCGACTTAGAGTATCCGATACGATTTGCAAAAGCAGCAAAGGAGAAGGGTGTAAAATCTTTCTTTATAGTGACGGCACTGGGAGCAGATCCAAATTCTATCGTATTCTATAATCAGGTAAAAGGAGAAGTAGAAACCGAAATTTCAAAACTTGGTTTTGAAACTTTTGGAATTTTCAGACCTTCTCTTTTGGAGGGGGATAGAAAAGAATTCAGGTTAGGGGAGAAGATCGGGTCTAAACTTGCTTTCTTGATCAATCCTTTACTTTTAGGTCCTTTCAAAAAATACAGATCTATTCATGTTAAGACTGTTGCTAAGTCTATGTTGAATTTAGCTTGGTCTGGCAAAAAAGGAAATCATATCATCGAATCGGATAAAATTGCAGCATTAGGATCTTCTTCCGCAAGAGGAAATCTAGAAAATTTAATATAGTTTGTAATTAGGAACTTCCGTTTAATCTTTTTAAGATCTCAGAAGCGTTTTCATTTTGCGGATCTAATTCGAGGCTTAGTTTTGCAAAGTTAGATGCTTTTTCGGATCTTCCTAATTTTAGATTTAAATCGGCAATATGAGCTAGATTTGCTGGGATCCCTGGATTACGAAGCTGGATCCTTTCTGCGAGTTCTAAGGATCGATTATAATTTCCGATCTTTTTGAAACAGAAAGAAGCAGTATAGATCATATCTGTATCACCAGGATTTTCTTCTACATAAGTGTCCATAAGTGAACAAGCTTCTTGATCATTTCCATTTCGATAATGAAGCCTGATCAAATCTCTCTTTAATATTTGGTTTTCAGGAGAAAGATTTAAGGCCGCTTCTATCGTAAGAATTGCTTCTGGGATATTTTTATTCTTTAAAAATTCTTTCGCTTTCTTACTTAGATTTTGGACTTCTTTTCCTGCCTTCGTTTTGTTCGAAGGTTTGCCAGGATCATATTCAATTCGTAAAAGAGAAAGATCGTCGGTGATCCTTCCTTTTGATTCCAAATTGGATAGAATTGTTTGAAGATCGCCTTCAGAAGATTCTACTAGTTTCAGAAACAAGGACTCATCCTCGTTCATAACTTTTTCTCCTGACTTTGTAGAGATCTCTAAATCATCTCTTCCGTCGGACCCGATCACTAAAATATCAGCAGGCTGGAGTCTGAAAATTTTTACACTTAAACTTCCTTCCATGCCTGGAGTTCCTAATTTTCTGTATTGTAAACTTTCTTCTAAAAAGGAGGCTTTTCCGTCCCTATATAAAACGGACCAAGGATGTTCTGCATTAATATAGTATAATATACCTGCTTCTTCATCTAAAACACCCAATACCATGGAAACCAACATACTTCCATCAAATCCCTGGAATAATTTATGCAATTCGGTAAATGCATTTTTGATCCATTTTTCCGCGTAAAGAGAGTAGGTGTTTTCGTTTGTAAGAGTTCTTTGTAGAATAGAGTGGAATGCTGCGCCAAGAACGAGAACACCTCCTGCTCCTTGGAGAGATTTTCCCATTGCGTCCGCGTTTAAGAATACAGTGTATTCTTTTCCTCTCAAAAGGATTTCTTGCGCGATACAGATGTCTCCGCCTATCTCGCTTTCTTTTCCCTTAAACACGAAATTCTTTTTTTGTCTAATTAGAAAATCAACTTTTGCTTTTCTTCCGGTGGTTCGATTGATACCGAGAGGTTTGATCAAAAGAGAAGTGAGAAAATAATCCCCATCCTGTTGTTTTTTGAGCTCTTCTACAGTGCGTAATGTTTCTCTGAGCTCTGAAGTTTTTTCCTCTACCAAAGATTGTAGATGTTCTCTGATCCTTCCTATCTCTCCTGTTGCTTTGGCGAAATCCCGTGCAAATCCTAAAAATTCTTTATCGTTCGAGACTAAGGGTAATTTTCCAGGGCCACCTGCGGCTAGATCATTTGCAGATTTTCCGATTTGTTCTAAGGTAGTTGAAATAGATTGAAAATATAATATAATGAGTATTGTCGCAGCAAAAAATGTGAGTCCAATAAAGAATACGATCTCCAAATAAGAATTTGGTCTTAGTCCTACATAAACTGCTAATATACTTAGAGAAAGTAATACTAAAGAAAGTAGAAATCCGAACTTTCCTTTCAAACCCAAAAAACCTGCTGGAAAATTAGAAGAATAGGATCTGCTTAATAGGACTTTCTTTAGCATTACTCTTTTGGGACCGGTGATATAATCCGTGATGATATAACTAAAGCCGCAATAAACGAAAATAGCAGCCGACCATCCTAAAAAGATATACCAAAGTTCTTTTAGATCATAATTGAATACTAAATAGGATATTACATTAACTAGAAATACGAAACATCCGTAGCCGAATGCAGTTATCATATTATGAGTGGGTAATTTAATTAGATCGGATAATATATGATCTAATTCTTCCGAAGCGAGTCTTCTTAAAGAAGAACTATGATCTAAGGCCTTATTAATTCTTTTTATATGAGTTTCAAATCCAGGAAAACCTACCTGAGCTAATAATCCATATTGGATCCCATGCAGGATAGTGACTAAAATTGTTGCTAAGAAAAATGACAGAATGATCGGATAATGTGTCTGTACAGAAAACATCGGGATAGTTGCCTGACCGAAAAAATAGGCGTAAACTGCTCCGAACCATCCACCGGTTAAAGAAAAAGCTACGATAGAAAATGTGTAAGAAACTTTTCTATGAATAGTTTCGAAAAGGTGATAAAAATTCCTTTGTATCATTTAAAGTATCCTGGAACACATCCAGATTGAATAAATAACATCTTAGAATAAGACGTTACGATTGTTTAAAAGATATATTGAAAGGAAAGAGATTTTTAGAACCTTCCAGGAAAGTGTGAATAAATAATTTACTATCTCTTTAGGATTTATTTAGATTATGACCTTTAAGTGATCTGTTTTATTTCGTGAACATATGTTTACTTTGATATAGGAAAAAGTAATTTTGCTTTCCAAATCGTACGATTAAATTAATTTCTCCAAGATCTAAATAGGAAGGGAAGATGGATATCAAAGGAAAACGTATCGTGATCACCGGGGCAGCTTCCGGAATAGGGAAGGAAACTCTCCTCAAACTTCTCAAATTCGAAGGTGTTAAAATTTTAGCGGTGGATCTGGATCCTTCTCGCCTTGAAGTTTCTGACGATAGAGTGAAAAAATTTAAATGTGATGTTTCCTCTTCCGAGAACGTAGACAAAATTTTTAAGGAAGCCGAAAAGGTTTTGGGTGGTATTGATATCTTTTATGCAAATGCAGGTTTTGCGTACTACGAAGAGATCAAAAAGCCAGATTGGAAACGTATCGAAAAAATTTTCCAAACAAATGTTTTCTCTGCTATCTATGGCTTACAAAAGGTCCAGGCAGAATATTCTAATCCTGTTTATTATATCATCACAGCTTCTGCTATGAGCTTTCTTTCGATTCCTGGTTATGCGTTGTATTCCGCGACCAAAGCAGCTGTACATTCTTTTGCAGAAGCTTTTCAGTTTGAATTGAAAAAACCTCATAAACTTATGATCGTTTATCCGATCGCTACTCGAACGAACTTTTTCGACTCGGCCGGTAAGAAGGTGCCGGTACCATTTCCTTCTCAGACACCTAAGCAGGTTGCCTCGGCAGTTGTATCTGGGATCCGCTGGAATAAAAAGAAAGTATTACCTTCTAAAATATTTTCTCTAATGATGTTCTTGGATAGATTTCTCATCTATCCACTGCGTATGTATCAGGTTATAGAAAATTGGAAACGTAAAAGAGCCCTAAACTAAGGCCGGGCTCTTCTTATTTTCGATACGGATTTTATTATATTCTAATAAAGCCGAGCTATCCAGATTATAAGAATGAATCAGGGCGGCTCTTTCCTTTCTGGAGTTTTCATCTAGCTTTTTCAGACCTCTTTCTGAAATCACTCCGATGATAACTCTGGTTGCAGATTCTACTAACTCGAACGCTACCTCGTCTTTGGATATTCCATTTTCTAAAGAAGCATAAATAGAATGAGATTCTTCTAATTTTTTGCGATTTTCTATAAGCTCTCTGGAAGGGGAGAAGCTGGACATTTCTTCATCCAAATATTGTCTTAAGATCCCTTTTGCTCCGAGTCCAGTGACAATCCCTCCGATCGCTGCTACAACCTGCAATTGTGTGGTTCCTTCGTAGATATTTGTGATCCTAACATCTCTATAGATCCTGGAAATATCGTAATCATAGGTATATCCTGCTCCTCCATGGATTTGGAGTGCGTCAAATGCGATCTTATTTGCCTGTTCCGTAATATAATATTTAGATAATGGAGTGAATAGATTGGCGAGTTTTTCCCATTTTTTAATACTTTCGTCCTTTTTGATCTCTCTTTCATCTACACCGGACTCTTTCATTTTTTCTGATTTCCAGTGATATAGATCTATAGATCTGGAAGCTTCTTGCAGAATGGATCGCATCGCTAAGATCTCTCTGTCCATTAGATCCAACATCTTTTTCACTGCTGGGATATTTCTGATCTTCTTGCCGAATTGTTCTCTTTCATCTGCATATTTTTTAGCTTCGTAATAAGCTGCAGCTCCGATCCCCATCGCCTGTCCTGCGATAGAAAGTCTTGCCCCGTTCATCATTGCCATTGAATATTTGACTAGTCCGTAACCTTCTTCTCCGATTAATATACCCGGAGAGTTTTCATAAACTACCTCGCAAGTAGGAGAACAATGTAGTCCCATTTTTTTCTCTATTCCAGCGATCTCTACGTCTTCACTTTTTACTATGAAAAAGGAGAGTCCTCTTGCTCCACTCGTTGGACTTCCTGTTCTAGCTAATGTAAGAATGATAGAAGGTTTATCATCGAATCCACAACCATGGGTGATAAATCTTTTTGCGCCTGTAATTCTCCAGACTCCGTCTTCTCCTTTGATTGCTTTTGTTTGTAAGTTGGGGAGATCGGATCCATAATTTGGTTCTGTGAGTGCCATTGCACCACATAGTTCTCCTGCCGCCATTTTAGGGACGTAAGCTTCTACCATTTCTTCTGAACCGAATCTTTCTATTGTCTCTGCAAGATTCATACATCCGAGAGCAATTGCGACTGATCCATCTGCTCTCGAGAATATTTCCATAAGCATTGCTTGCACAGTGCAAGGTAGTCCTAATCCACCATGTTTACGGCCAATAGAGTAGGGAAGAATTCCTGCCTCTTTGACCTGATTGACAGCGTTTATCATTTCTTTAGGAAAGCGAACTTTACCTTTTTCGTATATTAAACCTTCTGCATCCATTTTTTGGACGAAGGGAGCTATTTCTTTTCCAGCGAGTTCTCCGGCGGATTCCAATACGGATCTGTAGAATTCGATAGCTTCTTCTTTACTTCCTGGGGCTAATGCGAATTCTTCTTTTCCGGTTTTTTCGTATTCTTTTTTGTCTGAAAACCCTTGTTCGAATGCTTCTACCACTTCTTCCCAGTCTATTAAGGATTCAAAATATTGTTTTAAGTCTTCGTTCTCTAGGAAATAATTATTTTCGAGCATGGATATTCTCCGAATATAAATGAACTTTTGTTCAGTGTGATTACGTTTCTTAAGGAAGCCTTAATTTATGATTTATATCTGGAAAGGGAAAAAAGAGTAGAATGGATACTTTTTTAAAGCTGAACACTATTAAGTTTTTCGCACAGAGCACACAGAGATCACCGAGAGGCTTGGAGCGGGGGTATGTGTTAATTTTAATGAATCAAAAAACTCCGTGTTCTCCGTGACCTCTGCGTGAAAAAAGAGGTAAGGGAAAAAGGTATAAAAAAAGCCGCCGGTTTTACCCGACGGCTTTCGGCTTTAAGCAAAGCAGGAAAAAGAAGTATTACTTCTTATCTCCAGCAATTGCAGCTTTCAATTTTTCTTCTGCATCAGTAGCCAATTTTTGCAATTCAGCTGGGTTTGCGTGAAGAATAGGAGAAAGACCTGGAACACCTGGAGGGCCAAGAACTCCAACAGTAGCTACGAAAGAACCTTTCACTTCTCCCACTTTGTAAGTGGTGAAAGTTACTCTGTATAAACCGCGAACTAAAAGTTTTTTAGTGTCGATGTTTTTAAGTTCATCTAAGCTTTTTGGAATGTTTGGAATTTGGATACGAAGTAAAGAGTTGTACTTATTGTGACGCTCTTCATTGTAAGTATCGTCTCCATCATCATTGTCTCCAAGAGTTTGAAGTGCTTTTCCTTTAGCCGCTCCTTCAATTTGGTTTGGCATAATAGCTGCTAAGCGCTCTATGCGAATCCAAGTATCGAACCAGTTTGGCATGCTTTTTTCTTCAGCAGTTGCAGCTTTGAAAGCCTCACTCTGGAAGTCGTCGCTAGATGGCTCACCAATTTCTCCGGTAGGGGAAATTAGACGAACACCTAATTCAACGATTGCTGCTGGAACCCAAATATAAAGGAAATATGATTTCTTTCCGTTTACTACTGCGTCAGCGGCTTGTCCTGGTTTGATGTATCCCCAATAGTTCACAGTTTCAGAATAAGGTGCGAAAAGCTTCTTAACTCCTACTCCTGGAATGTCTTGTTCACCGACCGAGAAATTACTTTTTAAGCCGGGAAGTCCACCGATACATGCAGCAAAGCTGACCATTATAGCGGCGGAGATTATAAGGATCGAAGATTTTTTCATTCGAGAGATCTCCTTGGTATGGATTGCTCAAGATAGAGAAGAGATTCCTTTTTGTAAATCTAATTAATAAATTTTTGTTTCCTACCCCTCTTTTGCGGTGCAAAATTTTTACAAAGGGGTAATTTTACACCTCACCAGGATCATATAACAAGTTCCATTTGGTGAGTAAAAAAATTTCCAGGTCTCTTAACAGAAACGTTTTGAATGAGGGGATGATGGATAGGTTTGATTTAGTTTAGTTTTTGAAAAGCCAGGACCAAAACCATTCCCAAAGATCCAATAACCAGGCAAACAATCTACCAAGGATCCCAGTATGGGAATATCTTCTTAATAGCTTTTGAGCCCTTTCTTGTTCTTCCGGGGTAAACGGTAGCCGTACATTGTTTTCTTCGGCTTCGATCAAAACTCTTTCTTTTTTACTTCGTACATCTACGATTCGTACATCAACATATTCCCAGCCCAGAAGTTTCACACATTCCAGGCGTCTTTCGCCAGAGACTAATTTATTGTCCAAGTCGATAATGATCGGATGCAAAAGCCCTAAGTTTTGTATGGAAGATTTGAGACCATGTAAGTCGCCCAAATCTTTACGAATGCGGTTCTTTACCTTAATATCGGAGACCCGAATTTTCATCTAAGAAATGCTTTTTTCACCGTATAAATCCTACAAACCAAATTCAGAAGTTTTGACTAAATTTCCTAAAGAACCCTTCTAGGATTGGAAAAGGTTGGGTCGGATTCACTTGACAGTGACGACTTGCATAGGTTTATAGTTTTAGGCGGGGAAGATTCTCCCCTTCGAATTAATTTTAACAGGAATTACAATCGAATGTCCCTTCAAGACTTCATCTTTACCTCGGAATCCGTATCGGAAGGACACCCGGACAAGGTTTGCGACCAAATTTCCGACGCAATTCTGGACGCTTATTTAGCTCAGGATCCTAAATCCAGGGTAGCATGCGAAACTTTAGTGACTACTAACCTAGTAGTAGTTGCCGGAGAAGTAACTAGCAAGGGCAAGATCGACGCGGTAGAGATCGCAAGAAATGTGATCAAGGATATCGGATACAACGATGTTTCTTTAGGTTTTGACGCTGAGTTCGCTGTAGTTTCTTCTCATATCCATGCTCAAAGTCCTGATATTTCTCAAGGTGTTACTGAGGGAGAAGGTCTTTTTAAAGAGCAAGGAGCAGGTGACCAAGGTTTGATGTTCGGGTTCGCTATCGACGAAACTCCAGAACTTATGCCTATGCCTATCTATTACTCTCATGAGTTAGTCAGATATTTGTCTGGATTACGTCATGACGGTAAATTGAAATGGTTACGCCCTGACGCAAAGTCTCAGGTAACTGTAGAATACAAAAACGGAAAGCCTACTCGTATTGACACCGTTGTAATTTCTACCCAACATTCTCCAGACGTTTCTCACAAACAGCTTGAAGAATCTGTAATTGAAGAATGTATTAAGAAGGTTATCCCTGCGAACTTTTTGAAAGATACGAAATATTTTATCAACCCAACTGGACAGTTCATCATTGGTGGACCACACGGAGATACCGGTCTTACAGGACGTAAGATCATCGTAGATACTTATGGTGGTTACGGAAGACACGGTGGTGGAGCATTCTCCGGAAAAGATCCATCCAAAGTGGATCGTTCCGCAGCTTACATGGGAAGATATATCGCGAAAAACGTGGTAGCTGCAGGACTTGCTTCTCAGTGTGAGGTGCAGTTGGCATATGCGATCGGTGTTGCTGAGCCTGTTTCGGTTCACGTTGACACTTTCGGAACTGGTAAACTTTCCGAAGAAGAGATTGTAAAAAGAATTAAAGCAAACTTCAAACTGACTCCAAGAGGGATTACTGAATCCTTACAATTATTGGAGAAGGGAAGAAAATACAGGGAAACCGCTGCTTACGGGCATTTCGGAAGAAGTGGAGAAACTTTCACCTGGGAAAGAACTGATAAAGCAGGAGCATTGAAAGGTTAATGGGAGCAGTATCCGCATCTAGCGCAGACCAAAAAGCAACCAGAGACGGTTATGGAGACGCATTGCACGAATTAGGTGCAAAACGTTCCGATATCGTAGTACTAGACGCGGATCTTTCCGGTTCTACTAAAACCAATAAATTCTCAAAGGCATTTCCTGACCGTTTTTTCAACGTAGGAGTTGCTGAGCAGAATTTAGTGGGACATGCAGCCGGACTCGCTCTTGCAGGTTACGTTCCATTTGCTTCTTCTTTCGCGATGTTCTTATCCGGAAGAGCCTGGGAAGTAGTTCGTAATAGCATAGTTTATCCTTTCTTAAATGTAAAATTAGTAGCTTCTCATGGTGGAATTACTGTAGGTGAGGACGGAGCTTCTCACCAATGTATCGAAGATTTCGCAACAATGAGAGCAATTCCTGAAATGGTAGTGATCTGTCCTTCTGATTATAACGAAACTAAACAGATCATTCATGCAATCGCAGATTATAAAGGACCGGTTTATGTAAGAGTCGGCCGTCCTAATCTTCCTTTGATCGAAAGAGAAAATTATAAATTCGAGATTGGAAAAGCAGAAGTGATGAGAGAAGGTAAAGACGTTCTTATCATTGCAAACGGAGTTCTGGTCAACGAGGCAATGATCGCAGTAAAAGAACTGGAAGCAGAAGGTATCCAAGCTACTCTTTTGAACATGGCGACCATCAAACCTATCGATAAAGAAGCTATATTAAAATATGCTAAACTTTGCGGTGCAGTTGTAACTTGCGAAGAGCATAATGTGATCGGTGGACTCGGTTCTGCAGTCAGCGAATTTTTATCTGAAGAACATCCAGTTAGAGTTCTGAAATTAGGAATGAAAGATACTTTCGGTAAATCCGGTACTTGGTCTGGACTTCTGGATTATTTCGGGCTTAGATCCAAAAACATAGTGGAACTGGCGAAAAAAGCAGTCCAATCCAAATAACAAATAGCCCGGTGTTTGCCGGGTCTTAAGTTTTTCGTGCCATGCCTAACTCACCCTCAATAGAAGAAATCACCACAGAAGATCCGGTGCAAATCGGGGGACCCTGGAGAGTGGTTTTATGGGATGATAACGAACATACTTACGAATATGTGATCATGATGCTTATGGATGTTTGTAAGATGACTCCAGAGCAAGCGTTCAGTCACGCTGTAGAAGTAGACGCCCAAAAAAAGACTGTAGTGTTTGCTGGCGAATTAGAACACGCAGAACATATCCAAGATCTAATTTTAAATTACGGGCCGGATCCACTTCTTCCCGCATCCAAAGGCTCAATGAGCGCAACGTTAGAAGGTTAGTTTCGCGCCGAGTTCACAGAGAGCGCTGAGGGATTAAAATTTACTAAACCCAAAAACTCCGTGAACTCTGCGATCTCCGTGCGAACCAATAAAAAACCCGGCAGAGCCGGGTTTTTAAATTTGATCGTTAATTTGAAGTTAGTGTTACTTTTTCTTAACTAGGATCTTTCTTTCGATTTCGAAAATTTTCTCAGGAAGTTTTTCCTTACCGTGTTTTTTCTTATCGTTCTCTTTTAAGAATAGATCTGCTCCGAATTTTTCGAAGGCGTCGTTTGCCTTGATGTTTTTCAGACCGATGAACTGAAGATGAACTTCTCCCGCAGGGATCCCAAACTCTGTTCCTCTATCTTTTACGGATAGAACTCTAGTGATCGCAGTCACAGTGTCTCCGCTGAAAGAAGGTTGAGTATGATATCCTTCGGTGAATCCAAGATCCCAAATAACATTCTCAGTCACATCTCTGGAAGAAAGCCCGCATAACCATGCAAATACGAGTCCTCCATAAACAACAGGTTCTCCACCCATCGGTCCGGAAATTCCGGAAGAGTAAAGTTTGTCGTAATGAAGTGGATGAGTGTTCCCAACTCTGTAGGTCCAAGGGAAATGTTCGTCAGTGATAGTTCTTCCATTTTGGTGGATATAGATCTGACCAGCTGCGAAATTTTCGAAATAAGTATCTGTCCAGGTAGCCGTTTCGAAACCTTTTGGGAATTTTAACTCAGGAAGTTCGATCACTGGGCTATCAGTTTCAGGGAAGAAAGCTTCTTTGATCACTGGTTTTGGAGTTCCTTTCGGTTTTCCGTTAGAGTGATAGATCATGATCTTTCTTTCGTATTGAAGTACTAGTTCCTTGTTTTGGTTCAAACAGATCGTACGAACATGAACGATCCCTGGTTTATCCGCTCCCTTATCATCAATTTTGATAATTTTGGTTTTGGCAGAAAGAGTATCTCCTGGATATACAGGTTTCAGGAATTGAACGTCATAGTATCCAAGGTTCGCGAGTGCTTTTTCTGAATCGTTTTGAACTCCCAAAGAAAGTGCTATATTGAACACCATCAAAGGAGAAACTAATAGATCCTTAAATCCGTGAGCTTGTGCATAAGGAGCAGAAAGATAAAGTGGATTTGCTTCCATAAAAGTGGTAGCAAACTCTTGTGCAAAAGAACGATCGATTGTCAGTTCTCTTGGATGTTCGAAAATTGCACCTTCTGTAAATTCTTCCAGATATCTACCGTAAATACCCCGTTTTACGGTTCCGGTTTCCACCGGAGTTTTGGGACCTAGTTCCGCGAAGGGGGAAGTAGGGATTTTAGCCATAGTGAGAACTCCTGCTTCGTTTTTAGTTTCTTCCAGGATTTTGAGATCCTCCGGTCGGAAAAGGCTTTTTCCTATCAATAAGTCCCGAAATACCCGTCCAATTGGGTTCTGGATCCGAAACGAAACTCTGAAATTTGGATCTCTTGTTTGGAAAGCTCAGGATTATTATCCTTCTCCCCAAACATATGATTCCAAGTGTTTACATAGATAATTGGCAGAGAATTCCTATTTTCCAAAAGGGAAGAAGAAAGTATCCTGTCCTTATGAACGACCGGGTCTTGTTGGAAGATTTGATCTCCAGAATAAACATTCTTCAGATCCAATTGGAAAGTTTTACTATCGGGTTCCAACCGAACTAAAAAGGATTCAATGTCGTAGGTCCTACCATAACGTATCCTTCTGTAAATTCTATAGAAAAAATCCTTCCATGTGCTTGGATGTATCTCATCTCTAAACACAAGGCTAATCTCCCATTCAAATCCAGCAGGAGTGATATTCGCCTTACAATAGATGCCTACCAGATCATTTCCAGTCTGCACATCTATCTCAGGTTGGGATAAAACAAATAGATCCGACTTGGGACAGATTCCTTCCGTGGTTTGGAATACGGGCAAAGGGGGGCTCGTGCAGCCAATACAAAGAATAAATACCGGGATAAGAAGATAAGATTTCATAGGAAAGATGGGGGAATTCGAATCAGTTTTTCAATCTTGTCAAGATGGAAAATAGGTGCTTTTCCATTCGGGAAGAGAAAGTCTGGAACCGATGAGTTCTTCAGTTCTATTTAGAGAATTTCCCCAAATTGCACTTTCTGCCCAAAAGGAGAAGGTGAGAGAAAAGATCCAAAACACTAAAAAGGTTTTGGAAGATGTTATTCAGAAGAAGGATGTAAATTACGAGTCTGTAATACGACCTCTGAATGATTCTATGGAGGAATTACAGGAAGAGTTCACTGTACTTTCCCACCTAAATAGTGTTAAGAATAGTGAAGAAACACAAGAGCATTATACCGAGATACTTCCTGAGATCACTGAATTTTATACGGAACTAGGACAGAACGAAGAACTGTTCAAATTATACACTCAAATATATGAGAAAGAAAAATCTTCCTTAGACAGGCCTAAGAACAAGGTTCTGGAAGATGCAATCCTACAATTCAAACTGGGTGGAGTAGGACTTCCTGAAGATAAAAAAAATCGTCTCCAAGAAATCCAACTGAGGTTGTCAGATCTTTCCAACCAATTCTCTCAAAATCTTTTGGACTCTACAAATTCTTTCGAAATGAAGATCGAATCTGAAGAAGATGTAAAAGAAATTCCTGAGTCAGACAAAGCATTGTACAAAAATGAAGATGGGACTTATACCTTCACTCTTCAATTTCCAAGTTATAATTGTTATATGACTTATGGAACCAATCGTTCTAAAAGAGAAGAATTATATAAAGCATATGTAACCCGCGCCCCAGGAAACGGAAAAATTTTAGAAGAGCTCCTTGCTTTAAGAGATGAATCTGCAAAATTACTCGGATATAAAAATTATGCAGAATCTTCTTTGGCGACTAAGGTAGCAGATTCTCCAGAGCAGGTGTTGGACTTCCTACAGAAAATTGGAAAACTTGCAAAACCAGTAGCGGAGAAGGAAATATCAGAACTCAAAAAATTTGCAGAGGCACTTGGTATTCCTGACTTCCAAGCTTTTGACAGCGCTTATGTTTCTGAAAAATTAAAAAAAAGAGACTACGATTTTGATGAAGAGCTGACCCGTCCTTATTTCGAAAAGAATACTGTGGTAAAAGGGACCTTCTCCTTTTTAGAAAAACTATTAGGATTAAAATTCGAGAAGACGAATGCTCCCATCTGGGATCCTAAAACAGAAGTTTATCATGTAAAAAATGGCTCCGAAATTATCTCAAGACTTTATTTGGATCTGGAAGCAAGAAAGGACAAACAGGGTGGGGCCTGGATGAATCACTGGGAAACTAGAAATAAACTTTCCGGTAAAACAATTCTACCTTCTGCATTTGTGGTTTGTAATTTTCCTCCTTCTAAGGATTCTGCTCCTTCTCTTTTAAATCATTCGGATGTAGTAACATTTTTCCATGAGATGGGACATGCACTTCATCATCTTTGCGCAAAAATAGAAGAACCTCCTGTGAGTGGAATTAATGGTGTGGAATGGGACGCAGTGGAATTCCCTTCTCAGTTTTTGGAAAATTTCGCTTACGAACCTGAGGTTTTGGACTTCTTCGCATTTCATTATGAAACTGGAAAACCAATCCCGAAGGAACTTGCTCAAAAATTAAAGGATACTAAAAACTTTTTGGCTGCAATGGGAGTGGTTCGACAGTTAGAATTCGGAATTTTTGATATAAGGATCCATCTCCAAAAATATTCAGAAACGGAAGTGCAGAATATTCTGGATACTGTTCGAAAAGAAGTAAGTGTTCTGTTCCCTCCTGGATATAACAAGTTCCAGAATGGATTCGGTCATATCTTCTCAGGTGGGTACGCAGCAGGCTATTATAGTTATAAATGGGCAGAACTTTTAGCAGCGGATGCTTTTTTTGCATTTAGATCCAAGGGAATTTTTGATACGGATCTTGCGGCAAAATACAGAACTGAGGTTTTGGAAAAGGGAGGCTCTGAAAACGCAATGGTTCTATTCAAACGTTTTCTAGGAAGAGATCCAGAGCCAGATGCTTTATTAAAACTATATGATTTAGTAGCCTAAAGCGACTAAGAAAGTTTTTTGCGGAAGTTTTGAAGCAATTGTTCCGTGCCTGAAAGTAGTAATTCTACCTGATCGGAATCAATATTATAGACCACATTCGTCTTTAAAGAGTCTTTAAAGGCGTTTGCGTCTATCGCTTTCTGATCGTAACTATCCTTTAAAAAATTATACCATCCGGCTAGGATCACTTTTAAGTGAGGAAGTTCTTTGATAGGGACCGAAATGACTTTCTCTGCTTCCATAAAGACACCAGCAGGTTAATTTGCGAACCGAACCAGTCAACCAGATTTTTTGCAACTAGGTTTGATCCGAATTTTTCTCAAATAAAAACGCGGCGCACAAAATCTAAGTTTAGATCCTCTCTATTTGCGGAGTCTTTTTAAAGCTTTCATCACGACTGACTTTGGTTTGTCCACTTTTGCAGCGTTTGGATTTTGCATCATCATATCCAAATACGCTTGTAGTCCTGGAATTTCGAAAAGTGGATTTGGAGAGATCCAATCCGCGATATGATCATTTATGATCTGAAAGGTGGCAAACGCAGAACAATCTGCTGCAGTGAATTCTTTGCCTGCAATATAAGGAGAAAATTTTGCCATTCTGGAAAGAGCCTTTGCTCCTTTTTGGATGGAAGCTCTTGTGAGCTCCACAGTTTCAGGTGTGATAGTTTTTCCTTCTACAATCGACTCGTACAATCTGCGCGCAGGAATATCTATATAATTTTCGATAAAGGATATAATCGTTCTAACTTGAGCCGCTTCGAATGGATCTGCTGGGATCAAACGTTTGGTATTGGGATAAGCGTCTTCTAAAAATTCCAAAATTGCTTGGGACTCTACCAGGTATTTTCCATCTACTTCCAGGTAAGGAATTTTTCCCATGGGGCTTTTTTGTAGGAACTCCTCGTCTTGGGAGAAGGGAGTGCGAATTTCTTCGAACTCCAAACCTTTTTCTAAAAGTGCCAATTTGACCTTATTCGTATAATTGCTGATCGGATAACCGTGTAGTTTTATCATAAGAGCCTAGGATCATCCATTTAGAAGCAGGATGGTAAAGTCTTTTTCAAGTATTCGTTAAGAAAGAATAGGAACTTGGATGAATTTCTAATTTCTACTTTCCTGAAAGGAAATCTAAATCTAAAATTGGCTGCGAAAAAAGAAATTATACTCTTTCAAAAAGGAATCTTACAGATCATGAAAAAAACAGCATTAATTACCGGAGCAAGTGTAGGCATCGGTTACGAAATTTCTAAATTGGCCGCTAAAGATGGTTACGATCTAATACTCGTAGCAAGAAATCTCAAAACCTTAAACTCAGTAAAAAAGGAAATGGAAAGTTTGGGAGCAAACGTAGAAGTCCTTTCCGCAGATTTATCCGACCCAAAAACTCCTAAAAAAATTTACGACTTCGCCAAAAAGAAAAAAGCCATCGTAGATCTTTTAGTCAATAACGCAGGCTTTGGAACAAACGGAAAATTCCATTCATTAGATCTGAAAGAAGAGTTAGACCTTATCCAAGTCAATGTAATATCTCTTGTTGAGTTAACTCATCTTTTTTTGAAAGATATGAGAGAAAGGCATTCTGGAAAAATTTTGAATGTGGCTTCTACTGCTGCTTTTCAACCAGGGCCAATGATGACGAATTATTATGCATCTAAGGCGTACGTTCTATTCTTCTCAGAAGGTCTTGCAGAAGAAGTTCGTAAAGATGGTGTGAATGTTACCTGTCTTTGTCCAGGACCAACTAAAACGGAATTTTTCAAACGAGCAGAAATGGATAAGTCCGCGATCTTAAATAGTGGTCTTGTTCCTAAGGCAGATGCGGCTTATGTAGCTAAAGTAGGTTACCAAGGAGTGAAAGCAGGTAGAGCTGTAGTGATCTCTGGAGTAGCAAACAAAGTAATGGCACAATCTGTTCGGATCTCTCCTAGGTTCTTGGTCCGTAAATTGGCAAAATTTTTAAATACAGTAAACTAGATAGAAGAGTGTGGGGATATGCAAGAAACGATTTTGGACAAGGCGGTTCCTTTTTTCCTGGGACTGGCCTTGATAGAATTTATATGGGGAAGAAGGAAATCAGTTTATAGATGGAATGATTCTGTTTCTGATCTGGCGACCGGGATTTTATACTCTTTTACCGGAGTTATAATTACTTTAGGAGCTATTCTTCTATATGATAAAATCAGAATATATTATTCTGTCCAAAGTCTTTTTCATTTTGGAGAATTTCCATCTTCTTCTCCTTTGCTAAAAACAACTGAGGGTTGGCAATTTAACCTAGAGTCGTTTCTTGCATGGACATTTGTTCTGCTTGCTGTGGATTTTATTTATTATTGGTTTCATAGGGCAACTCATGAGATCCATTTTTTATGGGCATGCCATGTGACCCATCATTCCAGTGAGGAATTTAATCTAACAGTTGCGCTTAGACAATCTATGTTCCAAAGGATTTTTGAATATGCCTTCAATCTTCCTTTGGCATTGCTTGGAATTCCTTGGTGGATGTTCTTTATCTGCCATGGAATTTTGAAGATCTACCAATTCTGGGTCCATACTAGATTGATTGGAAAATTAGGTTGGATGGAAAAAGTGCTTCTGACTCCTTCTCATCATAGAGTTCACCATGGAAGAGATCCTGAATATTTAGATAAGAATCATGGTGGAATACTCATCCTTTGGGACCGCTGGTTTGGAACGTATGCTGAAGAGAAGAAGGAACCCATCTACGGATTAACAGAACCTCTTCCTACATTCAATCCTATCTGGGCAAATTTGCATGTATATATTTCTCTTTGGAATTTGGTAAAGGCTACTCCTAGTTGGAAAGATAAACTTCTTCTTCTTATAAAAAAGCCTGATTGGAGACCTGAGTCTTTGGGGGGAGAGAAGAAGGTCCCTGAAATAAACAGATCCACATATACAAAATTCGATCCGATAATTTCTAATTCCAGAAAGGTATATGGAGTATTGCAGTTTATCCTTCTTGCGGGACTTTCTGTATATCTATTGAAACTTATAAAACTCGGAAAGATGTCTTTTGTATTATATTCAGGTTTTGGAGTTTGGTTCTTTTTTGCATTTTTAAGTTTAGGTCTTGTATGGAATGGAAGAACTAAGATGGAAAAATGGGAAGTCCTGAAGTTTGCAGCCTTAAGTGTTTTGATTTATATTTTTTATTAAATATGATTTATTCGAAACGTTAAGACAAATCGGTTTTGGTCTTTTCTATCTAAATCTTTTTTAATACATTCTAAAATGAATCGACATACATTGCGATTTATAGAGATTTAAGCATTCTATGAATCGCAAATTTGTTTTTCAGACGCTATTATTTCTATTTTTTCTTCTTCTTCCATTTATTGTTCCTTTGCTATTGACTTTAACCGCGAAGGACTACGGATTTGATCCCAAATTTATTCTGACCTCAATATGCGGGACAATGTTCCTGCAAGGAGTTTTGCAACCTATCCTTTCTAGGAAATCCTCTTTAGAAGAATCGTGGGGTTTTGCCTGGCGTTTTGTGAACGGTTTGAACTTACTCGGAATGTTAATTATCGTTTCGATCAGTTTTATATATTTTCTAGACAATGAATTTGTTCTTTCGAAATCGAAATATGGTGAAGACCCAAAAAATTTTGTTGGGTTGGCTTTTTTAGGTAGTCTGGTCCTATTTTTGGCAATCACCATATATTTCTATAGTTACGATTATTTACATAAAGATAATGGAATATTCGCTAAAACCAGGGATGGCCTAGAATTTCTCGGGGTAATTTTAGGGATGGGGGTCTTTCTTTTTCTAATTAGATTTCAACACCTCTATATTTCTTCCGAAAATATGGGTTCGTCCGAAACGATTCCGGAAACGTATTTATATCCCTTTTATACAGGATTTTCGTATTTGCTCTATCGAGTTTTTAAATTTATAAGACGAGAGGGCAAGGGTAATATAGTCATCATAATTTCTTGTCTATTGATCGCGTTAATCGTTACTTTTTTCGAAAAATTTAATCTTTTCTATGGACTTGGAATTGCTATCCTACCTTTCCTTCTGGTCCTGATTTCTAAAAAAAGAAAATCGGACTGGGGACAATCGATTTTTATTCTAACGTTTGCAGTTTGTATTTCTCATTATCGTTTGAATTGGGTTCATTCGATGAAGGACTATGTTGTTTATCAATTCCCTCATCATGTTTCCTTTGTCTTATTTTTCTTAGGTGCCTGGAGATACTCCGTTTTGTTTCAGGAAATTAAAAGTTTTAAACAAAATACGCTTTGGGGTCAGATCTTGTTTGTTTGGGAATCACTCTTTGTGATTCTCTATTCTGGGATTGCGCTTTATAGTGAATTCCATTCGGGAATATATACGGCGAGTTTAGGAGTTTTTCACAGCCTTATTGTTCATCTCATTTTTTTACTTTTGGGTTTGACGATCCCAAATCTATTTTCTTCGAGATTGGAAATCCTTTCTTCTCCGAAAGAGTGGATACAAAGTTATTCAAAATCTGTTCCGGTTGTCTTACTATTCCTTTCATGCTTACTCTCATTTTTACCCAATCAAAGGAAAGTTTCCCTTGGAACGGATTTTGGAGTCGGAACGAGTGTTGAGAAAATTAAATCCGTTTTAGGAACTCCAGATCTGGAGGATAACGGAACTTTGAAATATTATAAAATATTAATTGATGGTGGACCCGTCAATTCGAGTGAGAAAGAACCTCGTTATTCATATTTGTTGGAATTCAATACGACGGAAAGTTCCTGTGGAGAGAATAAGGAACAACTTGTCAGCGGGATAACCGTACGACCATATCCTGATTTAAAAAACTATCCGTATCATCCCTTTCGAGCCTTAGACATAGAATGGAATGGTGTCTCTGGTTGGGACACTCCTAATCCAAGCCTTGAAAGTTTAGGAGAGTTAATTACGAAATCCAATGTCGCTGCCTATACAGAAGACGAGGATTCTAATCCGGGAGAAGGTGGACCTCTTTATTTAAATCTACCCTTACTTGGAAAATCTGGGATTCTGCCTGTTACTTTCTCGTATTGGAATGTGAAACGGAATGTTTTACTCACTTATCTCTCCGTTGGTCAAAATTCCAAAACTTGCCAGCTATATTCTAATCTTGGTCGCGGTGTTAAAAATAAAATTCTTGATTCGGCGATTTTTTCCCAAGTAGAGCCGGTGAATGATATCAGTTTTGTTGTGCCTGAAAATATTGCACTCTATTCAGAGCCGAAAGAGGGTTCTAAACAAATTCTTACCTTACTCAAGGGAATGGTTTTGCATCCTAAGGTCCGTTTAAGAAAAAATTCAGAATGGAATGGTAAATCGGGAGTTTGGTATTTTTATGCTGGAGGTTGGGTTTTCAGTTCTTTACTAGAAGCAGGTTCGAATTTAAAACCGTCGGATTATCCATTAATTTCTGCAGATCAGAAAGAAGTTTCATCGAAAGAATTGTATGAGAATGCGAAAAAATATTGTGATCTTACGAAACAAAAATATAAACCCACTTCCGGTAGTCTTTCATGGAGTTTAATGGAAAGAAAAGTCAGAATTCCAATGAGACTCGGAAAGGTAGAATCTACAGAAGAATATGCGTATCTCTCAGTTTTCCCTTTCGATTTTTACGAGCTTGATTTTTCCAATGTCTCAACTGATGAGACTGTGAATGAGTTTATAAGCCAGAACGTGCTTACTTCCGCTTATTTAGGAAACACGATTTCAGAGCCGTTTGAGATCATTGTTGCAGGAACTTTTTCCTGGAAAGCAGAATGTAGGCCAACAAATTTGAATACATTCTTATCGAGTATCACTACAAAATTCAAGGAGGAGGAAGTTTATTTTACTTTTCCTCAAGACGATCTTTTGGATTTCGGAACTTTTAAAACAATCAAAGGAAAGTTTTTTCTATCATATGAAAACTATGAAAAGGCCCAAAAATATTGTTCTAATCTAGGTTTGGAATTAATAAAGGAATCCGAATTAGAGGAATTGGTTGCCAAAGGTGGAAAATTCAAACTACCGATCAATATGGAAACGAAAGGGTATTATTGGTCTTTAGAAAAAGGCATTGAGTCCAATGTTAAAGTAAGTGAACCACTCCGTACAATTTGTGTTTCTAGATAATGCCTTAAATTTATATTGCTAAATGTCCTAGTTTGGAATCTAAAATAATAATTTAGAACTTCTCCTTTAGTTCGTGTAACAAACAATCCAATGATTCTCGCAAGCGAAGAGAAAAGCTTCGCTTGATCATTCTATACCTTCTTCTAAAGATTGCAAAGGAATCAAAATCTAAATTTGAAAAAGAATATCATCGGGAGGCAAGCTTGAATTCACCGCTTCAATTCGAATTACCAGAGGAATTACAACAACTCAGAGAACTGGTCAGGGACGTAGTCAGAAAAGAAGTCGTTCCGAACAGAATGCATTACGACGAAAATAACGAGTATCCAAAAGCTATTTTACAAAAATTTAAAGAAGCTGGATTATACCAGGCATTGTTCGACGAAGAACATGGTGGACTAGGTTATGGAATGATGGGAGGGATTGTCCTCGCAGAAGAAGTTTCCTGGGGATGTTTGGGAGTAAACACTGCATTCACTTCTACCAAACTAGGAGCTCTGCCAATCGACGTAGGCGGAACCAAAGCTCAAAAAGACAAATGGCTTCCTCTTCTTGCTTCTGGAGAAAAAACTGCTGCATTTGGTTTATCTGAACCTGGGGCAGGTTCCGATGTTCCTGCGATGGCGACTACTGCAGTAAAAAAAGGGGACCGTTATGTTCTAAACGGAACCAAACAATGGATCAGTAGTGCAGGCCAAGCTGATATTTATACTGTGTTTGCAATGACTGATAAAGGGAGAGGTCCAAGAGGGATTTCTTGTTTTATCATAGAAAAAGGTACCAAAGGTTTTTCTTTCGGAAAGAAAGAAGACAAGCTGGGGATCAGATGTTCTGAAACAAGACAGTTGATCATGGAAGACTGCGAGATCCCTGAAGAAAATCTTTTGGGTGGAAAAGAGAATATGGGATTCTTGCATGCGTTCAAGACTCTTATACTTTCTAGACCTGCAGTTGCAGCAGGTGCAGTTGGTTTAATGCAAGGTGCATTCGATGCCGCAATTGAATATGCAAGAGAAAGAGAACAGTTTGGAACTACAATTGCTTCTTTCCAGGCAATTCAACATATGCTTGCAGACATGGCCATCAAGATAGAAGGTTCCAGACTTCTAACTTACAAAGCAGGAGTTTACGCAGAAACTTTCCATAAAGACGCTGCGAAATTTTCCGCAATGGCAAAATGTTATGCGTCCGATTCTTCTGTCCAAGTTGCGTCCGACGCAGTGCAAATTTTTGGGGGTTACGGATACACGAAAGAATACCCTGTGGAAAAATTTTATAGGGACGCTAAAATCCTTCAGATCTACGAAGGCACAAGCCAGATCCAGAGGAATGAAATTGCTGCAGGACTCATAAAAGATGCAGCATCTAAAACCAAAAAAGGCTAAAATCCTCTTTTAGTCTCTGAAGGGAGAATTTTGACTTGCTTGCCGACAAGGTACAGTCAAACTTTTCCCTCCGGTTTTTTAGAAAGAGTGAAAAGGTTTTTGGACATCCAGAATTTTTTACCTTGGAGAGTTTTTTGTAAACTCTCGTTCATTCTTTTAACCTTTTCCTTTTTCAGTCCGATTTTCGCGTTCGATCCTTCTTCTCTTCCGTACGATGGAATTTCTTTGGTCCCTCACGCTGAGGTCTGGGCGGACGAAGATGGGGATACCAACTTCGACAAAATGCAAAAGAAGGAGTTTTATCCACTCACTTCGGCGAGTTTAGGTTATTCGGACCAAGCTCATTGGTTCAAGATCCCTTTAGAAAATAAATCTTCTCATACTGTTTATTGGATTTTGGAAATCCATTATAGCCAATTGGACAAGGCAGAATTATACCTGGCTTCCAAAGGGGACAAGGTTTTGTTTCGTGGGGGAGATCGGATCCCTTTTAGTGAAAGGCCTATCCAATATAGATTTCCAAGTTTTCCCTTAGAACTAAAAGCAGGGGAGAAGGACACAGTTTATCTAAAGATCCAAACTAAAAGTTCCGTGAATTTTGCTGCCTTCGCTTATAAATCAGAGGACTTTTTTTCTAATATAAGTAATGAGCAGATTTTACTTGGGATCTATTTCGGATCTCTTTTGGTAATGGCTTTATACAATCTGTTTTTGTTCTTATCTACAAAAGAAAAAACGTACTTAGCATTTTTCGGATACGTGGGCGCTGGGGTGCTCGCTCAATGGTCACTTCATGGATATTCTTTCCAATTTTTTTGGCCGAACTCAGTTGTTTGGGCAAGCCATATCATCACTTCTTTTACATTTTTAGTTTCCGGGACCACTGCAGATTTTATCCGCTTATATTTCGACGCACCTAATAATTATTCGAATTTTAATAAGTTACTAAGAGGAATATCAATTTTATCTTATATACTTGTGGTGGCTGGATATTTTTTCCCATTTGGTTTTGCATTAGCGCTGTACGTGTTTTTGTCCACAGTTACCTTGGTTGCGATCTTATATCTGGGCTTCCAGGGATTTTCAAGAAATTTAAGACCTGCACTTTTCTTTTTGGGAGCTTGGCTTGCGTTAGTTACTGGAGCATTTGTATTCATTTTACGTTTTTCGGGGATCATTCCTCATACTATTTCTTTGGCTTATTGGGGAGTGGAGCTTGGAACTGCAATGCATATTCTTCTTTTAGCGTTAGCATTAGCGGATAGAGTGAGTGATCTGTCCAAAGATCTTTCTTCCAAGGTAGAGGATTTGAATGAGGCAAAACAAGCGATTGAACAATCCGAACTTAGATTTAGGAATTTATTTGAAGGTGCTGAAGAACTTCTTCTTACATTGGACCAAGAAGGAAATATTAAGGACGCAAATCGTACTCTTTCCAGGCTCACAGGCTATAAGCCTGCAGAAGTCGAAGGTAAAAATTTCTTAGATCTGATTTACACTTTGGACACACAAGAAGGTTCTATCGTTCTTCTTCTTGCAAAAGAAAAATTAGAAGAACATTTACGGACAAGAAAGACAGTAGAATTCCATTCTGAATTCAAACAGAAATATGTAATGGAACCTAAGCCAGTAAAGATCCGACTTCAGTCATTTGAAAGTGAGGCGGGACGAAAGGTATTAGGTAAAGTTTCAGAGATCTCTGAGGATATTCTATCTCGATTTTTGGTCTCTGAGAGTATGCATTTCACAGTGAATAATTATCTTAGAAATGCGGATATCTTGAGTAGACAGCTCACTTCTCATTTAAGCCAGTTTGCAGGTTCAGAAGTGATTACTGCGATACGCACTTGTCTTAGAGAAGTTTTGATCAATGCAATTGAGCATGGAAACCTAGGGATCAGCTTCGATGAAAAAACGGAAGCGATGAAATCCGGAAATTATATGGAGTTTATCCAGAAAAGACAGAGAGAGGCTTTTTACGGGGCAAGGAACGTAAAAGTGGCTTATTCCTTAAATTTAAAACGGATCGGTTTTGAGATAGAAGATGAGGGCGATGGTTTTGACTTTAAGAAGATGTTAAACTTGGACGGAGAAAAACTGAACGAGGAAAGTTATACCCATGGACGTGGGATCATGATGACTCGAAAAGTTTTCGATGTGGTGAAGTTTAACGAAAAAGGAAATAAGGTCCTTCTGATCAAATATCTCCAAAAACCTCTGAAATACAAAAGAGAACCTAGTTCCTTAGATATTGATTAATATTTAGGAACTTATAAAATTTCATCCTATTTTACGGTTGATCTGTTCTTAGATCCAGTTAAATCATTGGTTCGATTTTGAGCGTCGCCGAGAGGTTTAATATTCTTATGAAACAATTATATCTTATTGTTTTTCTTTTAATCCCAATGCAGTTATTTTCTTGGGATTTGGAGAAGGAGAAAAATGGGATCACCGTCCATACCAGAGAAGTAGAAGGTTCTGAGTTAAAAGAATTCCGTGGTAAAGTAAAATTGAAAGCGGATCTGAATACAGTGGTCTCTTTAATAGAAGACAATCCGAATTACGTGACTTGGTTCAAGGACTGCAAATATGCAGAAGCAGTTAAAGTTTTGAATACAAGAGAAAAGTATATTTATATCCAAAATGGCGCTCCATGGCCAGTGAATGATAGAGACTTTGTGGTCCATACAGTTTTCAGTCAGGATAAAAATACTGGAGCGGTGACTTATTCGATTCGGTCTATTGATAGTATAGTAGCAGAGAAAAAAGGACTCGTAAGAGGTACTCTCAAAGGATTTTGGAGATTGGTACCGGTCGGAGATGAAATAGAAGTCACCTACCAGATCTTAAGCAACCCGGGAGGAAGTATCCCAAGTTCTATTGCAAATTTTGTAGTAGTAGATATCCCCTACGAAACATTAAAAAAAATGAAAGAGAAGGTGACTGAGTCTAAATATATCAATTCTCCCAAACACCCTGATCTGGTTCTTCCGGTTTCTAAATAGGTATTAGGATTTTATAATTTATAATTCACGCCGAAAAACAGTCCGCCATATGCGGACTGCATATCCAGCTTTCTGGAATATTGATTAGAGAGTAATATATTGTCTTGGTTTGCAGATTCGGTAAGAGGAGAAACTCTTCCGTCCTGTCTCACATAGAAAGCGGATGTATTTCCGTTAAAGGATCCATCAAAAGAAGTGATATTGATCCAAGCTAAATAAGTTCCGAAACTTAAGCTGACTCTTTCATTGATCGGGTGGATTAAGGAACCTTCTAATCTAAATTCTAATCCACTTCCTCTCATATTTCCATTTTGTTGGTAATATTCTTTTCCATCCGTGGCGTAACCTTTTGTTACCCATAATGCTCTTGTGATCCCGAGTCCGAGCCCGGTTTCCCAGCGAAAGTATCTGTTCAGTCTACCTTCTTGCCAGACCATTCCTAAAATATAAAAACTTTCCATTTGGAAATTCAGATTTGTGTAAAAAGGTTCAGAGGTTAGATTTGTAAGATGAAATGGATCGAAATATCTGTATCCACCTATAATCCCGATCTTAAAATTTTCGCTCAGTCTGGTCCTGGCTAAAAATTCTCCTTGGATACTTCCTCTTGTGTTTTCCTGTTTTGTTTGGCTTGCTACTAGTGGATTCAAGTTGGAAGTAAAACCGTTTAAATTCTGATCGAATCTATTCGGTCCTCTCATTCCAAAACCGAATCTGGCTCCAAATTCCCATTTGTCCGCCGGCTCAGAAGCTCTGTTTTCAGGCATTTCCTTCAGTTTAGGCGTGGTTGTGACACTTTCTTCTGCACTTAAGGAACTCATTCCAAATAGAATTCCAGCTAGAACGATAGAATAGAAACTTGCTCTTCTTCCTTTGAGGCCCGACGGCTTTTTAAAAAGGAGTGGTTTTGGGACTGGATGCGTGAAAACTGTGTAGGAGCCCGGCATGCTAGCAGAATTTTCCGGGCCTAGAATTGTAAAAGCCTTTATTTTAAGGAAAGATTAATTGGGATGCTGACTACTAAACTATTTCCGTTCCTGGATTTGGATCTCCTAAAACCTTATTTCTACTTTTTAGTTTTTATAGGGTTGTACCTTACCTTCCGTTTGAAGTTTCCTCAAGTAAGGTTCCTATTTTTAGCGTTTAAAATTTTTTCCGGGAACATGGACTACAAAGGTTCCCGAGGACGTTTGGTACATTCTCAGGCATTCTATGCCGGAACAGGTTCCTCTTTACTTCCTGGAGCAGTGCTTGGTTCCGCATTGGCATTGGTGCTCGCAGGTCCGGGAGTTTTAGTTTGGATTTGGCTTTCCAGTTTTCTGATCATGCCACTCCGTTTTGTATCTTCTACACTCGCGATCCGATTCAGGATCAAATTGGAAAGTGGAAGATATCTTTCTGGCCCAATGTATTTTATAGAAAAAGCGCTTAGAGCTAGATGGCTTGCTATCGCTTTTTCTTTGGCCTGCTTACTAACAGTACTTTCTATGGGAAGTGCTATGCCAATTTTAGGAGCTTCCTTTTTAGCACAGAATGGACTGGACATCCAAGGGATGACAGTTCCGTTTTTAGTTTCTATCATAGTAGTATTCGTAGTATTAGGTGGGATCAGAAGGATCGGAAGAGTTTCTTCTTATATTGCTCCTATAGGTTTAATTCTATTTTTCTTAAGTTATGTTCTATTGTTTAGAGATCATTTAGGAAACTTTTATGCGTTTCTGGAAGCAGTCTTTAAAGATGCAATGCAACCATTCTCTCTCTTACTTGGAGGAGGATTTTCTCTCGCAAGAATATTCAGTACTGGAACAGGGATGTTCTTCTTATCCACAGAAACTGGGATTGGAAAAAGTGCCGGGGTAGCAGGAGTGGTTCGTACTGATTCAGCTGCTAAACAGGGAATCGTGAGCATGCTTGCCACATTTTTCGAAGGATTTGTGATCTCTACTTTAGTGATCTATGCATTATTCTCCTTCGGGGTAAAAGATCTTGAGTCTGTTAAAAACTTCTTATCCGTATTGATAAACGGCCCAACAGATCCTGCAAGACTTGCTTTGATGGCGTCCTTCTTATTATTCTCAATAGTAGCAATTTCCGGATGGTTCTATACAGGAGAACAAAACGCTAGATATATTTTTGGAGAAAAATTCGCAAACGCGTATCGAATTCTTTTCATAGCTTCTCTACTTGGTTCTGCGTATGCTTACGTTCAATACGGAGAAGAATTCCTATTACAAGTATTCGGTATTGGTTATGGGCTCGCACTTATTACTGCAGTTCCAGTTCTGATCAGCTTAGTTCTATTGGCTAAGGTGGCTCAAGCCGAACTCCGGAAATTCTTAGAGGGTGGGGCGCATTACGAAATTTTTAAAGACTTCTATCTTCTTCTTCTTTCTATCTTACCTAAAAACTTGGTCTCCTTATTATTCGGGATCTTGGCTTCCTTAAGACTGCCTCGATTTATCATGATCCCAATATTAAAGGCATTTGCAAAAGCTTATAAGATTAATTTGAATGAAGCAGAGTTAGAGATCCAAGAGTATAACTCTTTAAACCAATTTTTCACCAGAGCATTAAAAGCTGGGGCAAGGATCATAGATTCTGCGGAGAACGCGCTTGTTTCTCCTGTAGATGCAAGGATCACAGGTTTTGGAGATATTAACGATCAGGTTATCTTACAAGCAAAAGGTGTGGATTATAACCTAAAAGAATTGATTGGCGGGGAAAAATACCTTTCTAAATTCCAAAACGGAAAATATATCACATTCTATCTTTCTCCTCAAGATTATCATAGGATCCATTCTCCTGCATATGGAAGAATATTAGGATATTATTATGAACCTGGAAAACTTTTCCCTGTAAATGAATTAGCAGTTTTCGGGATCAGAGGACTTTTCCCTAAAAACGAAAGATTGATCACATTCTTACAGACCGAATTCGGATTGGTTGCAGTGATCAAGGTGGGAGCTTCCAACGTGGGTCGTATACGTGTGACTTACGATAAAAAGATCATCACGAATACTCTCATTAGAACCACCAAAGAAGAAGATTATAAAGATGTTTCTATCATGATCGAAAAAGGTGCGGAACTCGGAAGATTCGAAATGGGTTCCACAGTGATTTTGATCTTGGAAAGAGATACTTTCGATTTCGCGGATCTTCCTCTGAATGAAAAGGTGACTTATGGAACCACGATCGGAACTTTCAGAAAACAGTTCTTAAAACTTCCGAGATAATATGAGTCTTAGTTTAAAAGCTACTACACCAGAAACCATAGAATTCGATGAGAATATTCTAAAAATAGAATGGAAAGACGGAGTTATCTCCGAATTTCCCCTATTAGAACTCAGGAAAAGATGCCCTTGCGTGGTTTGTAAGGGCGGTCATGGCGGGAAAGTAGGAGCTACGACTGGTGGTATTACAGAGGCCAAATTATTATCTTTTTCCAAGGTGGGAAGATACGCGATCAATTTGGTCTGGGGAGATTACCATAATACTGGGATTTACAGCTTCGATTCTCTCAGATTGTATGCTCAGGGAGAACCTGGGGATCTGGGAATTCCCTGATTCTGTCTCGAACTACTCTTTCTAACTAAAATATGCCCTTTCCAAAGCCGAAATTAATAAAAGGCCTAACGGAGGGAGACAAAAGGGTGATCTTAAAATTCTTGAATCGGGTCCTTTTTGTCTTTCTAATATTTTCTGTATTTGCGTCCCTCTCTCCGGAAAAGAAAAAGGAGCCGAATTCTCCTTTGAACCTGACCATTCCTTTCGATTGGTTTCCTATGGAACCATTTGCAGGAGGAATTTTTGCAGCAAAAGATTATAATGAGTCTACAAGTGTTCTAATTACTCGAAAAGAATTAACGGAAACCATAGATCACGGCGCCTTAAATCGAGAATTCCAAATTGGTATTATCGACTCTATCAAAAAGGGGAATGGTCGGATTATAGAATTCGGAGAATTAGAAGTAGCAAGCCGCCCCGCTTTTAGAGTCTATTATAAAGATAAAGGAAGTAATCTTCATATTCTTCATATCACCTTATTTAAGGAAAACGTAATGTATGGGATCATGTTCTTCTGTTTGGGAGAAGATCCTGGTCAAAGATATGATGTCCAAAAAATGGTGAAAAAAGCCTATTTCAGAGTAGATACCTGAGAATATAGCTTAAGGTCGTTGTGTCCATCTCCTGGCTTCAGGCTTCAATCAAACATTGTGTAAAAACATTTTATAAGCTGGATTATCCGTTTCTTCTTCATAAGGATAACCTAGATTCTTTAGCCTATCTCTAAAACGTTCTCTATCAGAAGAAGGAACCTGAAATCCGACTAATACTCTTCCGTAATCTGCTCCATGATTTCTATAATGGAATAATGTAATATTCCAGTTTGTACCTAATGATTCCAGAAATTTTAGCAAAGCTCCTGGACGTTCTGGAAATTCACATCTTAGAATGATCTCATCTTTAAGCTCCGAAACTCTTCCACCCACCATGTAACGGATATGGATCTTAGCAGTTTCATTTGCACTGATATCCAGAACCTCGTAGCCTAAGGATTCTAATTCGGAGATTACCTTTTCTTTTTCGGAATGAGCACCTTTTAGTTTTAATCCTACGAATACATGTGCTTGTTTGTCAGTTGCATATCTATAATTGAATTCAGTGATGATCTTATTCCCTAAAGTCTGCACGAATTTTAAATAACTTCCAGTTTTTTCAGGGATGGTGACCCCGAGTAGAATTTCTCTGGATTCTCCAATTTCTGCTCTTTCTGCAACATGTCGCAGCCTATCAAAATTCATATTAGCGCCACTATTGATTGCGATAAGTGCTCCTGTTCGATTGGGATTTTGGGTCGTATAAGATTTTAATCCTGCAAGTGATAATGCACCTGCAGGTTCTGCAATCACTCTCATGTCTTCGAATATATCTTTAACTGCTGCGCAAATTTCGTCTGTGTTTGCTACTAGTAAATCATCCAAGAGTTCTTTGCAAATATTGAATGTTTCTTCACCCGCTTGTCTGACTGCTACACCGTCCGCAAATAATCCAACTCGATCTAAGATTACTCTTTCGCCCGCGGAAATTGCTTCTTTCATAGAAGCTGCGTCCGAAGGTTCTACTCCAATGACTTTGATCTCTGGTCTTAAAAATTTAATATAAGAAGCGACTCCTGCTGCTAAACCTCCGCCTCCAATTGGAATAAAAACTGCTTCGATAGGATCTGGATACTGTTGTAAAATTTCGAGACCCACTGTTCCTTGCCCTGCAATCACATCAGGATCATCATAAGGGTGTATAAATTTTAGCCCCTTCTCCTTTTCTAATTTTCTAGCATGAGAATATGCTTCATCAAAAGTATCTCCATGAAGGATTATCTCTGCTCCGAAATATTGAACTGCTTCTATTTTGATGGATGGGGTAGTGATAGGCATTACAATGATTGCCTTGATCCCTAATTTTTGAGAAGAGAGTGCAACTCCTTGTGCATGATTTCCTGCAGAAGCGCAGATCACTCCTGATTTTTTTTCCTCAAGTGAAAGTCTGGAGATTAGATTGTATGCTCCTCTAATTTTAAAGGAGAAGATTGGTTGTAAATCCTCCCTTTTTAAGAGAACGGAAGAATTTAATCTTTGGCTCATTCGGATCATTGGGTCCAAGGGCGTATGGACCGCGACATCGTAAACTCTCGCGTCTAAAATTTTACGGATATAATCTATCACTAAGGAAATCCCCAAGAGCAAAACCGCTCTCAGGGATAGAATTTAATTTACTCGGATTTACTTCCAAAGATTTTTTGATCTAAAGAGAATCTTCCGGCTCCAACTGTTAAGAATACCAGAGAGATCGTGAAAAATACTCCTGCCAATTCGTAGGATCTCCCACCGGTCAAATTAATAAAAGAATCTCCCAAGATTACCGAATGGAAGTAAGCAGCTACGATCATTGTGCATACGATCCCGAAAGAAGCGAGTCTTGTTAAAAGCCCGATCACCCAAGCAATCCCTCCTCCAAATTCAGAAAGTGCCGCTAAAAACTGAAAAATAGCAGGTACAGAAGAATCAGGCCCCATCCAATGAAGAGGATCTTGTATCTTTCCCCAGCCATGCAGTATGAATGCGTATCCACATACAACTCTCGCTATTAAGATTGCGACATCCGCTTTTATATTCAGGGTTTCGTTTTTAAATATGTCTAAATTCATCCAATATTCCTTTAAATTTTAATAATGTTATTCTATTCGGATCCTTGGATCCTGCGGAGAAGTTCCGCCAATCTTTCTAAGGCTTCTTCCCAGAATCGGCTTATCTCTTGTTTTTTTTCTGGAACCGAAAATAAGGCCGTAAAAAAGATCTTTTTCTTACGAAAAATATCATTCTGAGTTTCTTTCGTCCGAATCTCCTTTTTATCGGAAGATTTATGAAAATAGTGGGAGTATCCTCCCACTTTTGAGTCCATCTTAAGCTCCGGCTCTTTTCCTTTTTTGGAAAGGAAAGATGATGATCCAAAAACTTAGTATCTGCAACGGATTTATTTTCATATTCTGTTTCCTTAATGTTTATTTTTTATTTTGTTTCCCATCCAGGGTAATTAAGCAAAAATTGCTGTAAGTTTATCAAGAGTTTGAGTCCAACCTTCTTCCATACCTTCCACAGCAGGATAAAGTTCCGGATCCACCTTGATTGGAAGTGCACGCACTTGGAGTTCTGTTTGAGATCCTTTGTCCGCAAATAGAATGGTGATCTGAATTTCAGCCCCAGGTTTTTTACCATCCATCTCGAAGGCGATATAAGAAGAGAATACGATCTTTTCTAGGGCAACGATCTCCTTATATGTACCATTCATAGGATTGATCCCACCTTCCGGATCTTTCATATGGATGAGTATCTTTCCGCCAGGACGAAGATCCAATTGGCAGAGAGGAGCAGTAAAACCATGAGGACCCCACCATTGAGATACCATATTAGGATCTGTCCAAGCCTTCCAAACCAGATCTCTTGGCGCATTTAGAGTTCTGGTCAGTATCATTTCCTTAAATTCAGGTTGTTTGATCTCGTTCACAAACTTCTTCTCCGCGTTTTAAAAAATTATTATATTCGAAACTGCTTCGGGATTTCTCCGAATCCTATTTATTTCTTTTCCAAGAAATTTTCTAGACGGCCAAGAGTTTGTCTAAGTCCTTCCAACGCGTAATCTGCAACGTTTCTAATATCATCTTCGCTCGGAAATCTGGATCTCATTGTAAGTTTGGTTTTGGAACCTTCCTCTTCGAAAAGAACAGTCACATGGAATTGTTTTGGATTAGAATCGTCTCCATGATCATAGACCAATTTTTCAGGTTTAACAACTTCGATGAATTCGATACGGTTAGGGTAATCTACTCCGTCGGGGCCATGCATTATAAATCTCCAGATTCCTCCAGGTTTTACACTCATTTCATGAATGGTATTTGTAAAACCGTTTGGTCCCCACCAGATCGCCACGTGTTTTGGGTCAGTCCAAGCATCCCAAACTAATTCTCTTGGGGCATCAAATGTTTTAATCCCTATAATTTCTTTTCCAACTACTGAAACTTCTGCTTTCATTCTATTTTCCTTATTTATATACTATTAATATTATCTGGCTGCTTTTTCTAATTCTGCAGCTGCTTGCGGTTCTTTTTTATCTTTCAAAATGAAGAAGATCGCAAATGCCAAAGCGATAGAGATCCCAACACTCAAGTAAGAAACAAAATGTAATGAATCAGTGAATGCACCTTGGGCAGTGCTAAGCAGGATCTGTCTGCTTGGCTCCGGAAGTTCTTTTGCAACAGCTACCGCAGAAGCTAAAGTATTATGAGAACTTTCCCATTGTTCAGGAGTAAGTCCTGGAAGATCGATTGAATTGATCCTGGATTTGAAGATCGCAACGCCTATACTTCCAAGCACTGCAATTCCTAAAACTCCACCAAACTCAGCAGCTGTTTCCGAAATAGAAGCTGCAGCTCCCGCTCTTTCTGGAGGCGCAGAACTAACGATGATATCTGTTCCAAGTATCACAACAGTACAGATCCCGAAGGACATGATTATAGATCCGGTTATTATCATCCAAATTCCGTTCTCAGTATTGATCAGAGCATAAAGGAGCATACCGATCGCAAGTAAAACCAGACCACCTAACATTACATATAAAGGACGCATATTGCGAGCGATGATAGGTATTGTAAGAGAACCGATGATATTACCGGCCGCTCCAGGAAGAGTCCAAAGTCCTGCTTCTAAAGGAGAAAGTCCCAAAACCAATTGTAAATATTGAGAGATGAATAAAAAACCTCCTAGTCCTACAAAGATGGTCATCGTATTTCCAATAACGGCAGCGCTGAATGTAGGAAGTTTGAACAACTGCAGATCAATCATTGGATCTGTAAGAGTAGTCTGTCTTTTGATAAAAACTACTCCGATCAAAATACCGGTAAGTATGGTAAGAATAGGAATAATCCCGAAGCCATTCTCTGCGATTTGTTTTAATCCGTAGATGATAGAAAGAACTGATACAAGGGATAATACAGCACTAGGCAGATCCATCTTCCCTGCATTAGGATCTTTGAATTCAGGAAGAAGTCTAGGTCCAACGATAAGAAGAAGGATCATAACCGGAACACTCATTAAGAAAACTGAACCCCACCAGAAATATTCCAGTAAGACTCCGCCCACAAGAGGACCGATTGCTCCACCAAGTGAAAAACTCATTCCCCAAATACCGATCGCAAAAGTCCTTTCTTCCGGATCCAAAAACATATTACGAATTAATGATAGGGTAGAAGGAGCTAAAGTTGCCGCTGTGATCCCTAGGATCGCACGGGTCAGGATCAAAATTTCGGAACTAGGAGAGAATGCTGCAAGAACAGATGCCACTCCGAATGCGGCTGCTCCATAAAGAAGAAGTTTACGACGACCAATTCTATCTCCCAAATTTCCCATGATTACAAGAAAACCTGCAACTAAGAAACCATAGATATCCATGATCCATAATTGTTGCGAAGGACTAGGATTCAGATCTGCAGTCAGTTGAGGGGCCGCAAGATAAAGAACCGTTAAATCCATTGCGTATAGCAGGCAAGGCAGCGCAATTACTGCCAGGCCGATCCACTCTTTTTTGGTGGCCTTTGGTGTGTTTTCAGTTTTAGTTTCAGACATTCTGAATGTACCTTTTTATATAATTCTAATATAGCACCGGGACAAATTCCCGATGAACCGATCTATTTTTCTGACTCTTTACTTTTAGCTTGGAGTTGTTGTAGATATGCATCCAAACGATCCAAACTTTCTTCCCAGAAATGACGGTAATGATCTAACCATCCGGAAGCTTCCTTTAGGCCATCTGGTCGGATCTTACAAGGCCTCCATTGCGCCTCTCTTCCCCTTTCAATCAGCCCTGCTTTTTCCAAAACCTTTAGGTGTTTAGAAATCCCGGGCAGACTCATATTAAAAGGTTCCGCCAATTCCTTAACAGTTGCCTCTCCGGAGACCAAATAGAGAAGGATCTCTCTTCTTGTTGGGTCTGCCAGAGCCGCAAAAGTATTACTCAGTCGATCAGATTGTGTGTCGTATTTAACCATTTAGTTAATTTACCATTTGGTAAAATACGGGACTTCCAATCGCCCGTCAAGTCCAATCTACGCAAAAAATTGGAAAAATTGGGTATAGGGGGGCATTTTGGATAGGTTTACTAAGAGGAAATTCGAACGAGGCGCAGGAAGATTACAGGGCGAAGGGGGAATATGGGGACCGACCTGATTTATTCTCCGAGCAAGAGCATTAAGTCCGGAAATGAAATTGCGTGAGATGTACGCGTTATTTCGAAACGAATGTGCTACCGCGGAGGCCAGAGATCAGAATGGAATGGGTGATTGAGACGATTTCTAATCCTGACTATAAGGTCATCCAAATTGATAAAAGATTTCGTTATTGGAAATGGATTGACGGAGCCCAAAAATACCTTCGAGTTATTACCTTAGAGGATCGAGAAACGATCCATAATGCGTTTTTCGATCGAGGTTTTAAAAGATGAAGATTAGGCATTTTCCTGAAACTGATTCGATCTATATTGATTTTGCCGATCGCCCTTCTGCAGAGACCCAAGAGATAAATGTGGATGTAAATATTGACTTAGATGAAAGCGGAAAACTCGTAGGCATCGATATCCATGGGAATGCGTCCAAATACGTGGATCTTTCTTCTTTCTTGATTGAGACAATCGAGACCTGATTTATTTTTTACGAAAATATACTTGTTTTTGGTCCCGAATCGGGGTTTCATCTAGTAGTTCCCGGCCTTTTCCCACCGATTTTCTGAGCAAGAAAAAAAAGGGTCGACAAATTTCTTTTTATTATGTCTCCTAATCCAAAACTAAGAGAGAGTGCCCAAGATGGGTGAAGGATCCCTTTCCCAGGAAGAAATAGACGCCCTTTTAGCGGGTGCAAACGATTCATTTGATCCAGGCGGTAGCATGGCTGCCGGAGGCGGGTCCAAGGAAGCTGCCGGTCTTTCTCCGGTAGATAGGGACCTTCTGTCCGATTTTCTCTCCCATTGTTTTATGACTGCGGGAAATACCTTAGCGGCCATTCTTTCCAAAACTTCTAACTTTATGAATCCAACTTCTGAGGCAAAATCTCGGAAGGATGTAGAAGCGGAACTTAAGTCCAACACGTTTTTATTATATTCTACCTATTCAGGAAATCTGAATGGAAGAGTGGTTCTTGCAATGGGCGCGGATAATGCGGCTCGTATTGCAAACATGATGATGGGTGGCTTCGATTCAGGTGGTCTGGACGAGGGCCAACTTCAAACTCTAAGAGATAGTTTGACTCCAATTATGGGAGCACTTCAATCTCAGATCGCAGCTAAGACTGGCGGTGGAGTGAATGGTTCACCTGCAGAAACGAGGCATGTAACTTCTCCAGCTGCACTAGTGCTTCCGGAAGGTGATCCTCTTGTTCGCACCTTCTTTAACTTAGCGATAGAAGGACTTCCTTCTTTTAGAGTTCAGTTCCTTCTTTCTTTATCTATGGCGAATGATATTCTCTCTCTTTCTAAAAGGTCCGGAGGAGGAGGAGGGGGAGGCGATTATGGTGGCGGTGGCTACCAAGGCGGAATGGGCGGCGGCGGAATTTCCCAAGTGGGAATGAAAGGAGTTTCTTTCCCGAACCTTGCTACTGCGAGCGGCGCCCAAGGCACTCCGAACCTAAACCTTCTCATGGACGTTCAAATGTCTGTGACAGTTGAGCTTGGAAGAACCAAGATGTATATCAAAGATATCTTAGGTTTGGGAGAAGGTTCCATTATCGAGCTAGACAAACTTGCGGGTGAACCAGTGGACCTTTTGGTAAACGGCAAGTTGATTGCGAAGGGAGAGGTTGTGGTCATCGACGAAAACTTCGGTGTGCGTGTAACGGATATCGTAAGTCCGGCCGATAGGATCAAGCCGGAGTCGGGAGGCGGATGAGCCGAATTTTTCAAACGATCCATTCGTTTTTTTCAGGATTCGGCTCCCTCGCTTTGGCGTTCGGAGTCTTTTGTATTTTATCGGGTATTGGCGGGAGTTTGTATTCCCAAGGTTCCGAAAGAGAACAAATGGACGAAGTTCTTAAAAGAGAACTGGGCACGGCTGATAAAAAAACGCCTGAATCATCGGCTCCTTCTACTCCTAAACAAGAAGAGAAGAAGGAAGCAGCCACTGAATCAGCGCCAAATCCTGTGGAAGAAAGATATAAGCCTGTTTCCGATGGGCCGAGTCTTGCGGGGATCTTATTTAGGATCGTTCTTGTATTAGGAATTCTTTGTGGAGCTGCGTATTGGGTTTTAAGAACTCTCGCAAAATCCAGAGAAGGTTCTCTTCCCGTTAGAGGAGAAATGAATCTTCTGGGAAGTTTGAATCTTGGCACAAACAAACAGCTTCAGATTGTAGAAGTAACTGGGCAAATTTTCGTATTGGGTGTGGCAGATAACGGTATTAATTTAATCTCCGAGATTACTGATACGGAGACTAAGGCGAGACTCCAGAGAATGAGAGACGAATTTAAACCTCCTGAAGGTGGTTTTTTGGTCACTGCTTTGGAACAATTAAAGGATTTGAATATTCGTCTCTCCGGAAAATCGGAAGATGAAGAACAAACTCTTCGCCAAACTCCTGGTGAAAGAAAAGAGAAACAGAGAAAACTCAAAGAGAAGTTAGACGAAATCAAAAAGGAAAGGAATAATCTGGAGAACGGATTATTCGATTTGAACTAGGGGGAAACGGGAGTGGGGTTGGCTATACAGGCAGGGGAAAAGTTTTCCGAAGGTATGAGACATAATCACCTGTCCCAGGCGATTGAAGCCCGCAATCTACCTCTTCAAAAAGGCCTTAACTTTTGGGCGGACTATAAATCTGTTATGCGGAAGATACTTTCGGGAGTCCTTCTTTTTGCCGTTTTGATCATTGCGATCCCTGAGGATACATTCGCTCAAGCAAACACGCCTAGAATTCCTATCCCAAATTTGAATATCAATGTGAACGAGGCAAAAGGTCCTAGAGAGACAAGTCTTTCTTTGATGATCCTTTTTCTGGTCACAATTCTTTCTTTGGCTCCTGCCATTGTGATGTCCCTGACTTCTTTTACTAAGATAGTAATTGTTTTAGATTTTGTGAGAAGGGCACTTTCTATTCAGAACCTTCCGCCTAACCAGGTTATGGTGGGCCTCGCGCTATTTATGACATTCTTCATCATGGCGCCTACATTGAATATTGTGTACGAGAAAGGTTTGAATCCGTACATGGAAGGTAAGATAGACACCAACGAATTTTTTGATAAGTCTATGATCCCTCTCAGAGAATTTATGATGAGGCAGATCGGTACAAGTGGCGCCAAGGATGTGGCTCTATTTTTAAAGATCGGAAAAGTGGAGAATGTAGAATCATTCGACGATGTTCCGAATTACGTTCTTATTCCCGCGTTCATGCTTTCTGAGATCAAGAAGGCTTTTTGGATTGGGATCATCATATTTATTCCTTTTATCGTAGTGGATCTTGTGGTGGCTTCTGCACTTCTCTCCATGGGTTTGAATATGCTTCCTCCTGTGATGGTGAGTTTGCCGTTTAAATTGATCTTATTCGTTCTTGTGGATGGTTGGAACTTGATCGTCTACGAGCTCGTAAGGAGTTATAAATGACGGAAGTAGATGCAATTACTCTGATCAGAGATGCACTGTTTGTGACTCTTAAACTTTCTGCTCCCATTTTGCTTACTGCAATGGTGGTAGGATTGATCATCGGTATTTTACAAACCACAACTTCAATACAGGAACCTACGATAGCTTTTGTTCCTAAGTTATTATCCATTTTTGCAGTGATCGTGATCTTTGCAGGCTGGATGCTCCAAACTATGACAGATTATACCAGGGACCTTTTCCTGATGATAGAGAAGTTTTAGATTAGAAAAATGGAATACTTTATCGGAAATTTCCAAGTGTTTCTTCTGATCCTGGCAAGGATCGTGGGGCTTCTATCTGTGGCTCCTGTGTTCTCCTTTGCCTCTATCACATTTGCTCAAAGGATGACTCTTGGTTTTCTGATCTCTGTAATTTTATTTCCTGTAAGTGCCTCCTTTGTTCCTCCGATCCCGGGGAACATGACCGATTACGGTTTAGTTGTGATGGCGGAGACACTTATCGGTATCCTAATGGGATTTTTGGTAAGTTTGGTATTCTCCTCCTTTCAAATGGCTGGAGAATTTTTTAACGTCCAACTTGGTTTTGGTTATGCTGAGATCTTGGATCCAATCTCCCAAACAAGTCTTCCTGTGATCAGTACTCTTAAGAATATGTTGGGTATGCTTCTGTTTCTTTCCTTAGGAGCTTACCGTTTTCTATTCGAAAGTTTGGTATATTCTTTTGAGAAGGTGCAAGTTTTGAAACTTGTGCCTGAGATCCAGGATGGTCTTTATAAGGCTATGGAAGAGGCAATAGGTGCGATGTTCTTAGTCGCTTTTAAAATTTCTCTTCCTATACTTGGGGTTTTATTCTTAGTTACTGTTTCTGAAGCATTGATGGGGAAAGCCGCTCCTCAGTTAAATATTCTTCAGCTCAGCTTTCCGATCAAGATTGCGATTGGTCTTGTGGTCATGATCTTGATTGTTCCTTTTCTGATCACTCAGATGGACAATGCATTCCAGCTCTCTTTCGAGAAGATGAACTTAATGCTAAAAGGATGGCCAAACTAATGGGGTCCTTTTGGAAAAAAATGTTGGAGCTCCTACATCGGAGTTGGAGATTCTTTTCTAATGCCGTGTTGGAGTTCCTACAAGCGATTCCGCATCCACAGCTAGTTCCTGCTGCAGTTCCTTTTCGGATCGACCTGCAATTATTTGCAGCGGAAGACGAGGGACGTACACAACCAGCCAGCGAAAGAAGAAGAAGGGAAGAAAGAGAAAAAGGAAATGTTCCTAAAAGTCCTGAGGTCGCTTCTGCTATCGTTCTATTAGCAGGTATTGTTCTAATGTATCTCATGGGAGAATATTTTTTCATGAGATCTTATTATCTTTTGAGAAAATATTTTTTCGGAATTCGTTCTGCAAATGTGATTAGTTCCGAAGCAGTAAGTGAACTTTTGAATAATGCTCTTGTGGACATTACTCAATTACTCCTTCCTTTGATGGGAATTACAGTGGTTGCTGCGATTGTGGGTAATGTTGTTCAAACAGGATTTTTATTCGCGCCTCGAGCTCTTGCATTCAATTTTGGCCGGATACGTCCTAATTTCAAAAAGGTACTTCCGAATCGTCAGACATTATTTGGTTTAGCAAAATCACTAGTCAAAGTAGCTGCAATCGCTTGGGTTTCTTATTTTGTAATAGAGAAGGACTTCTTCAAGATATTGATGCTCGGAAACATGGGCCTTGAAGAATCAGTAGCATTAATCACTTACACTGCGTTTAAAATTTTTATAGTAGTTGGGATACTTCTACTCGCGATCAGCGTTGCGGATTACTTCTTCCAAAGATATGAATACGAAGAAGCTCTCAAAATGACTCCTTCTGAATCCAAAAGAGAGATGAAGGAACAGGACGGGGACCCTTCTTTACAGGCCAGAAGAAGACAAATGGCCAGAGATCAGATCAAAAAAAGCAAGATGCTGGCAGAAGTTCCGAAAGCGGACGTTGTCATTACAAACCCGACTCACTTTGCGGTGGCATTAGAATACAAACCTAGTAAACACAGAGCACCTATTGTGATCGCAAAGGGTGTGGACGATTTTGCATTACGTATTATCCGGGTGGCAAAGGCGAATGATATCGCAACAGTTGAAGACCGCCCAATGGCAAGGACACTTTATGATGAGGTAGAAATTGGACAGGAAGTTCCTGCTAAATTCTATACCGCACTCAGTGTGATCTTTACGAAACTCGAATCTTTCCGGAAAGCGTTCCGAAACGCTTCTTAAGCCTAGGAGAATATTATGGATAAGAAATGGTATACACAATCCGACTTCATCCTGGGTGCGGGAGCAGTTGCTGTTGTAGGGATGCTCGTAGTTCCTCTGCCTGGATTTATTTTAGACCTTCTGATCTTATTCAGTTTAGCTTTAAGTTTACTCATTGTTTTGACTTCTTTATCTATCAAGGAGCCGTCTGAGTTTTCTATTTTTCCTAGCTTATTACTTATCACAACGATCTATCGATTGGCTCTGAACGTTTCTACTACTAGACAAATTTTGTCGAAAGGTCCTGCGGTAAACAGCGCGATCATAGACGCATTCGGTGCGTTTATCGTAGGTAGTGAATCCGGTTTAAGTAAATATGTAGTTGGATTTATTATCTTCTTAATCTTAGTGATCGTTCAGGTGCTCGTGATCACTAAAGGTGCGACCCGTATCTCCGAAGTGGCAGCAAGGTTCACGTTGGATGCATTGCCTGGTAAACAAATGGCAATCGATATGGAACTTTCTACAGGAAATATAAACGAGGCGGAAGCTCGAAAGCGTAGAAAGAAGATCGAAGATGAAGTGGACTTTTACGGTTCCATGGATGGAGCGAGTAAGTTCGTGCAAGGAGATGTGCGGGCAGGTTTAATCATTACTGCGATCAACCTCATCGGCGGGGTTGTCATCGGTGCAAGTATCCGAGGTGAATCTTTCATATCTGCGGTAGAAACTTACGGAAAATTCACCATCGGTGATGGACTTGTTTCCCAGATCCCTGCACTTCTTACCACTGTTGCCACAGGTATTATCGTCACTCGTTCTGGATCCGAATCGGATCTTGCAAAACAATTCAAAACTCAACTATTTGCAAACTCCAAAGTGTTGTATGTAGTCGCGGCTTCCATGGGACTAGGTGCATTTATCCCAGGTTTACCTTTTATTCCAATGGTCCTTCTATCCGGTGGACTTGCATATCTTGCTTACTCTCTTGAAAGAACTGTGCAAGAACAGCTCGAGGTTTTGGAGAAGAAAGAAAAAGAAGCAGTTGGAGACCGCAAACCTCGGGATTATTACGACGAACTTAGGATCGAACCTATCGAGATCGAATTCGGATATCATTTGGTGCCACTCGTAGATGCTTCCCAAGGTGGAACATTGATGGATCAAATTTCCAATTTAAGAGGAAAGTTTGCGCGTGAAAGTGGGATCGTTATTCCTCCAATCCGTATATTAGATAATTTGGAAATACCTCCTGATCAATTCACCATTAAGATCAATGGAGTGGAAGTTGGTTCGAGCACGATCCGTCCTGAAAAACTAATGGCAATGCCTTCTGCGGAAAGCCAGGATCTATCTTCTATCGAAGGAGAATCTTTCATGGAACCTGCTTATGGAAGGACCGCAAAATGGATCTCTGCGGATTCGAAAGGAGATGCAGAGTCCAAAGGTTTTATCGTGGTGGACTCTTCTACAGTTATTATAACATATCTAAGAGAATTACTTGCGACTCACGCTTCCAGTTTGCTCGGAAGAGAAGAAGTCAAAAAATTACTGGATCATTACAGATCTCAATATCCAACACTTATCCAAGAATTGGAAGCGGACAAGCCTGGCAATTTGGGAATGCTCCAGCAAGTCCTTCAAAATCTTCTGAGAGAAGGTTTGGGAATCCGCAATCTTGTCCCAATTTTGGAAACAGTTGCAAACAAGATGAGCAAGTATCCGAATCCTTATGTTCTTACAGAATTTGTAAGACAATCCATCTCCAATACGATCGTAAAAGATTATATGGTAGATGGAAAACTACAGGTCATCGTGGTAGAAGGCCGAGTGCTCGACAGATTGAACAAATCTTTGGCACAGGATCGTTTAGAAGGAAGGGATATTTTGGTACTTCCTCCGGATTTCCAAAGAAGACTACTCGAATCTGTGGCGGATATGAATCGCAGGGTCCAAGAAGGAAGAGGATTCCCGATCTATGTGGTAAATAGAGAAGTGAGAATGCCTTTTGCTTATTTCTTAGCGAAAGAATTCCCGCCTAGAAACTTTGCAGTATTGGCATTAGAAGAGGTGCATTCCTCTGTTCCAACAGTGATTGCTGGTGAACTCAGGATTGCACAAGCGCAGGCGGCGGAACCCGCAGAAGTAGTTTAGTAAAACGTAATATTTTAATCGAAAAAACAGGAGGATAACATGGATTTCGCAAAGATTAGGGGCAAGGATCTACAGGATTGCCTAATGCAGATGAAGATGAAATACGGCCCAGAAGCCCATGTCATCGAACATAGAATTTTGACCGAGGGTGGGATGTTCGGAACAGGACTAATGGCCCGCAAGGTTGTGGAGATCCAAGTTGGTATCCCTGAAAAGGCAAGTTCCAGAGAGAAGGTGGAGAAAAAACTCCAGGACCTAAAAGAATTACTCAAACAAAAGTCTACTCTTGGTTCTGAGAAAAGAAGAAGTCTGGAAGAATTGCCTAGCTGGGAAGAAAGAACTTCTCGTCCGAGCAGATCTTCTTCTTTGCCAAAGGAACTGATAGATATTACTTCCGAAGCAATAGAGTCAGAAGAAAATCTGGGACTTTCTTTTTCAAAAGAGTTCGAGCCTAAGTTTGCAAGACCTGTTCGTAAGGAGCAGGATTCCAATATCCTTAAAATGAGGGATAAACTTGTCAAAGATGGAATGAGCGAGGCTTACGCGGAAGAAATTATTTCCCAGGCTGAGCAGAGACTTTCTCCTTTGGATCGTTCTCGTACAGTTTCAGTTCAGGAAAAAATTGTAGAAGTTCTTTCTGAAAGAGTGCAGGTGGAGCCGGATATTTTTAAAGGAACTAGAAGAGGACAGAGAAAAGTTGTCTTCTTTGTGGGACCTACAGGCAGCGGAAAGACAACTAGTATTGCGAAACTAGCCGCTAAGTACCATCTTCATATGGGAAAATCAGTGTCTCTCTATACAACTGACAACTATAGGATCGCCGCAATCGAGCAGTTAAAACGCTACGCAGATACCATGGAAATGCCTTTTTATGCGGTAAAAGATCTCAAACGTTTTCAAGAGACCCTGGCGAGAGACGGATCGGAACTAATCCTTATAGATACTGCGGGTTATAGCCATCGCAATGTGGACCAGCTTAGCAAAATGTACGGATACCTTTCTGCTTTCGGAGAAAGGGACAACGTTGAAAATATCCTTGTATTATCCGCCACATCTTCGTATCATCACACCCACTCCGTAATGAAAGCCTACGAGCCTCTTGGTTTCCGTAGAATTTTATTAACTAAACTGGACGAAGCGGAATTTTTGGGTGGATTTCTGGAACTAGCCGATACACTTAATAAGGGTTTTACCCATTTAAGTGTTGGCCAAGAAGTTCCCTTCGATATGATCCCAGCGGAAAAACACCAACTCGCCGAATGCGCAGTAAATCCGGAAAAAATCATCGAGATCCGTGGAGAAGTATTCTCCGCTTAAGGTTTCGGTAGAAAACCTAAGTCCCAGAGAAAGAGGTTAGGATGGACCAAGCGACTCAGTTGCGGAAACTTACCGAGGGTAATACGAGTTTGAAACTCGTGTCTTCAACCAAACCTATGACTAAGATTATAGCGATCGCTTCCGGAAAGGGTGGGGTCGGTAAAAGTACTATCTCCGTAAACTTGGCCATCTCTATGGCTAAGGCAGGACAGAAGGTCCTAGTATTTGACGGAGACCTAGGACTTGCTAACGTGAATGTGATCTTAGGGATCATTCCTAAATACAATTTATATCACGTAGTCAAGGGACATAAAAGTTTAAAGGATATTATCATCCAAGCTCCTGAAGGAGTGGATATCATCGCGGGTGCAAGTGGTTATTCTCAGCTTGCTAACTTGAACGATACCCAAAGAAATAATTTGATCAAAGGATTCGCTGATCTGGATTCCTATGATTATATGATCATAGACACTGGAGCAGGGATCAGTTCAAACGTGATTGGGCTCACACTTCCTGCAGATGATGTGATCGTAGTTACTACACCAGAACCTACTGCAATTACAGATTCTTATGGACTGATCAAAGCGATCGTTTCCCAAAGTAGAGATAAAAATCTTAAGATGGTAGTGAACCGTGTACGTTCCGCTATCGAAGGGAAGAAGGTTGCAGACCGTGTGATCGATATCTCTGGTCAATTCTTAGAAGTAAGAGTCGAAAATTTAGGATTCATCTTCCAGGACGACGAGGTGGAAAAAAGTATCCGGGAACAAAAGCCGTATATCATCCATTCACCTAAGAGCAAGGCAGCAGCTTGTTTGAATCGGATCACATATTCTCTACTGAACCAAGAAATGGATAATTTAGATGATTCCGGCATCACCGGATTCTTCCGTAAGTTTTTCAATTTTGTGGACGTTAGAGAAAAACAACAGAGCGAGGAAGAGTGAACCTACAAATTGGTTTTCTCGCTTTTTTTTCCCTTTTAGGGCTCATCATAAGTCTGGTCTGTGGCATCATGGTCGGAAATTATTTCGGTCATATTGCATTCGTTACCTTTTTATCCACGGTCGGTATGGCTGTTTTCGGATTTGGGGTTTATTCCGTTTTAGCCTCCAAGGTTCCTGAATTTTTAGAACTTCTGGGTAATTTTACAGGCGCTCATTCCAGCGGAGATGAGGACGGTCTCGAAGGTGGGGGGCGCAGTTCCTATTCAGAACATTCTGATATGGATACTTCTACCCCTCATTTTGATTCTCCAGGTAGCGCGGACGAAATGCGAGCAGCTGCGAGTGGAATTCCTCGCAAAAAAGCAGATAAATTCGGAGATCATATCATCGTAGAAAATATCGCGATCAAAAATGAGCCTAAGTTGATGGCGGAAGCGATCCGAACCATGCTCGCAAAAGACGACGGTAGCCAGGAAAAATAGTAAAAATCTTTCCAACTGAATTCTCGACTTGTTGGATCTCCAACATCCGAACTTAGTATAAAAATTCTCCTGCGTTGGAACTCTGACATCCAGAATCCCATCCGCCGAGTATCAAATTACCCGAATGTAGGAACTCCAACACCTGTGAAATTCCTGTTTTCTGCTCAGAAACCCAATGAGACAAAAAACTGCTTGATTTCCCGTTTTTGAGACAAAAAATGCTATTGCAAATCGGTTTGGTCCACGACACTCTTAAGCAGAGGACCAGCCCATCCCGTTGTTATGTCCAAACTTTTCGAAAAATACAATAATACGGATGAAACCGAACTTTGGAAGTCCTACAGGGCTACTAAAGACCAGAATATTCGCAGTTATCTTGTAGAAAAATATTCTCCTCTAGTCAAACACGTGGCTGGTCGTATCGCGATCGGTATGCCTCAGAACGTTGAGTTCGATGATCTAGTTTCATACGGTGTGTTTGGTCTTCTTGATGCGATCGAAAAATTCGATCCAGATAGACAGATCAAATTTAAAACCTATGCGATGACTCGTATCAGAGGTTCTATCTTTGACGAACTTCGTTCCATCGACTGGATCCCTCGCTCTATTCGCCAAAAAGCGAAACAGTTGGAGCAAATTATTGGGATGCTCGAGAATAAAGAGGGCGCTCACGTGGAAGATGAGGCGATCGCAAAAGAAATGGGGATCTCTGTCGAGGAGTTTAACTCACTTCTTACTAAGATCAGCGGCACGTCACTCGTCTCTTTAAATGATATTTGGTTTCTCGGCGATGAGAACGACGAGGTTTCTTTCATGGAGACATTAGAATCTCCGATGAATATGAACCCGGACACCATCATAGAAAAAGAAGAGATTAAAAATGTGATCGTGGAAGCGATCAAAACACTTCCTGACAAAGAAAAAAAAGTAATCGTTCTTTATTATTACGAAGATCTAACATTAAAAGAGATCGGAGAAGTGTTGGAAGTTACCGAATCCAGGATTTCCCAACTTCATACGAGAGCTGTAGCAAGACTTCGTAGTAAATTAGGAAAGGTTAAATCAGTTATTAGTAAAAAGTAGGGGAATGCCTTCCCCTGGCCTGAGCCAAGGTCTCAGGCCACCCCATCTCCGGGGAATCCGATTTTCAAAACCCCCGGACCGACTGACAGGAGGAGTTTCTTTTGAGTCTTACATCCTTTCTGAAAGACCAAAATAAAGAACTAGACAAGCTCCAAAACGAGCAGGTCGAAGTCATAGCTCCTACATTGGAAAAATGTCTGCAATTAGCAGCATCCCATCTCAAAAGAAAATCTCACGAACTAGACTATATAGTAATCAAACGCGGAAAGAAAAAACTTTTCGGTTCAGAACCTTGGCATATCAGAGCTTCTATTTTACCAGAAGATACATTCTTAGATGAACTTTCAGAGTTAGACAAAAAACTCACAGGCGGATCAGGCAAGCTCGTCTCCAAAGATCTGAAGGAGTTCCTACAACCTAAGGACAGAGATGGAAGGGCAGTCGTTCAAATTTTCAGAAATGGAACTTATCTCACAATCTATCCACCTTCCGGCGAAGGAAAAGCAATTGAGCTTTCCGAAGTTTCTCGCAGACTTTCAGTCAGAGGAATTAATGAAGTAGATGATAACCAAATCCGTAAGATCGTAAAAGAGACCAAGGGAGAACCAATCTATATTTCCAATATGAAACCAAGGCAGGGCGCCGAGGGTAAAATGGTATTGGATATTGCTCCTGATAAGATGAAAGCGAAGATTACTTTCATCCCTCCGAAACCTGCAGGAAGAGATCTAGAAGTAAAAGACGTAGTCAATTATCTCAAAAACGCAGGAATCAAATACGGAGTAAAAGAAGAAGAGATACAAAGAAGGTTAGAGGACGAATTTTATAACCAACCTTTCACTGCTGCAGAAGGAGATCCTCCTGTTAACGGAAAAAATGCGCAAGTAATCTACCATGTTCGTATCAGTAAGAAGGTAGTCTTCAGAGAAGATGAATCCGGAAAAGTAGATTATAAGGACATGGATCTGATAGAGAACGTTGTGGTAGGACAACTTCTGGCAGAAAAAATCCCCGCAGAAAGAGGGAAATACGGTCGTACATTATTTAACGAACTTCTGCCTGCAAAAGACGGGTTAGATACGGAACTCAAACAAGGGAAGGGCACGATCCTTTCCGAAGACAGAACCAAACTCACTGCAGAGGTGAACGGACAAGTGGTCTATGCAAGCGGTAGACTTTCTGTCGAAACAGTTTATAGGGTCAACGGTGATGTTGGAATTAAAACTGGTAACGTTACATTCTTAGGTTCAGTCATTATTACTGGAAACGTAGAAGACAATTACTCGGTCAAGGCTGCAGGAAATATCGAAATTTATGGCACTGTCCAAAAAGCAAATGTGGAAGCAGACGGAGATATTATCATCCGCCAAGGTGTTTCCGGAAGAGACGAGGCTAGGATCGAATCCACTGGCGGGAACGTAATCGCTAAGTTTATCCAGAACGCAACTGTAGTCACAGAAAAAGACGTGGTTGTACAAGAAGGCATTCTTCACTGCTTTGTGAGCGCTGGTGGAAAAGTAATCTCCAATGGTAAGAGGGGACAGATTGTAGGAGGGACGATTCGTGCTTCGGATACAATCGCAGCGAAGGTCATAGGTTCTTCTGCCAACCCTGCAACTGAACTTATAGTAGGAACCGATCCTAAGGTATTAAAACAGATCTCTGAATACGAAGAGAAACTGGCTGAAAATCAGGATAAGTTCGAACAGATTTCCAAAAGTCTTAAAACTCTCAAGGCAAGAAAGGAAAATGACCCTGCTTCTTTCACCCAGGACCATGAGCAGCAGTTGGTCAAAACCAGTAAGGCTACAGAAAAGCTGGAGATACGAGTCAGAGAATACGAAAACGAGATCCAGAACCTCAAGTCCTATATAGAAGAAAGAGCCGCAAACGGAAAGATCAGTGTAGAAAAGACCCTATTTGGTGGGGTTACTATCAAGATCAAGAGTGCGGACTTTAAGACCCGTAACGAGATCAAACATAAGACCTTTGTGGAAGAGAATGGGGTTATCCGACAATTGCCGTACCAAGATCCTGAACCGGATAAAAAAGACTGGAGAAAAAACAGATCTAGAGGAAAATAAAGGATATGAGGCTGAACGAACCTCTTTCCGGATACGGCGCTGCGAACGATCTGGTCCGAAGGACTATGGTGGAGAACCCACACACTCTTTCGAACGTAATCGCTCAGAACGAAAAATCGGTCCGAGAGTATTCTATAGATAAAAAGTATGCGGTGCAGATGTACACCGAGACTTTTTCATTATCTCCAGAATATAGAGAAAGACTTCGTAACTCATACACCCAAAGGATCGGAGAAATAGAAAAAGAAATCCGATCTTTTAAAGGACCAAAACCCGAGGGTGGAAAGGAGAGAATGTTCTCCTATGATAAGAGCGGTAGAAAAACCGAAATTCGGACACCTACTCGTTCCACAGTGGACTATATAGCTTAATAAAAACGCTCGGGCTTTCCGAAGGATGTTGTTGGAAATATCCTCGAAAAGGACGCTTGTGCGATGGAATTATTCACAGTCCTATTCTTAAACATTATTATAGCCATAGGCTTGTACGTTGGTGTGTCCGCGCAAGTGACGAAGAGGATCCGCTCTCATATGATCCGTCGTATCAATGAAGAAATTCGGACATTAGTAGACGAGATCCAAACTGAAACAGAAAGCCAAATAGAACTTTTAAATTCTAAGATCCAAGCTTATAAAATTTTGGTCCAACGTTCTGATACTTTGGAGGATAAATACAAATCTATTCTCCAAAAACTGGAATCACTTCCGGACAGAATATTTTCTACCGAAGGAAAAAAATTAGAAAAACAGAATATAGTTCCTGAGCCAATATTGGAATTCGAAACGGTAGAGGAAGAGTTAGAAAGTGCGGAACCTTCTATCCTTACTCACCAAGAAACAGTTCAAATTTCCGATGAGGAAAAATTCAAGAACGAATATCTGACCCTAATTCGTGAAAAACAAAAAGAACTTAAAACTTCTCCGACCGAATCTTTGGAGAATAGAAAACAAGAACTTGCTGCAAAAGCAGGAGAAGGTGTAGGAAGACTTTATAAACAAAATTTGAGAGAAAATTATTCTCCTGAAAATCCAAAACCATTCTTGGATCCCGAAAGAAAAAATCTCAAAAAAGAAACTTCTCCTAGTTCGGAAGAAGAATCTGGAACTTTGGGAATTCTGAAAAACTTCGGTAAGACGATTAAAAATGTGATGGGATGGAAAGATTCTCAGGAATTGATGTCTGAAATTTCTCCTACCAGAACCCCTCAGCCAATGTACAATCCAAGTTCTACCTTTGATATTTCTTTGGATGGAGATCCATTCGAAGAAAATAAAATTCAATTTTCGGAAGATATCAGCGGTGGTTCTTTAAAAGCAGAACCTGATTATACTCCTGAGATAGATCCTAAAAAAACGAGTTCTAAATCAAAAAGAACTGACAATAAAATTCCTGTGGAAGAGAACTTCGGAAAAATCCTGGAAAGGAAAATGACGGGTTACACTCCTCAAAAACAGGATTCCGTAAAAATTTCCTCTGAAATGGCGCTAAAAGACCTGGGAGAAGGTGCGAGTAAGATCGAGAAGGTCGTTTTCCTCTTGAAAAAAGGATATTCTCATGAAGAAATCTCAGAAGCCTTGGATCTCGCCACCGGTGAAGTGGACATTATTGAAAGATTTAGGTTGGAGAGAAATAGGAGGACCTGATGTCCCAATTTAGCGTCTTGAACGTTGGTTTTGGAAATATAGTTATGGTTTCCAAAATCGTAGGTATCATTCATTCGGATTCAGCTTCTGCAAAAAGGATCCGAAACGAAGCCAAAAGTAATAACAATTTGGTAGACGCGACTCAGGGAAAAAAGACCAGGTCCATTATAATTACAGACTCCAACCATTTGATCCTTTCCAACTTAAGAGTGGAAGCCCTCACAAGAAGGATAGAAAGCAGGGATAATTCTATCGCAGAAGAAGAGGAAGAAAAGGACTGAAATCTCCCAAGCTAATCGTTCTATCCTCCGTAGCAGGAGGAGGCAAATCCACACTTATTCAAATGATCCGAGTCAAACATCCTGATTTGGCTTTTTCAGTTTCTTGTACTACGAGGGCTCCACGTCCAGGAGACAAGGAAGGAGTAACGTATTTTTTCCTAAGCAAAGAAAAATTTGAATCCGGAATTGATAAGGGAGAATTTTTAGAATGGGCCAAGGTCCATGATAATTATTACGGAACTCCCGCAATATTCGTAAACCAATGTATGTCTGCAGGTAAATCAGTGATTATGGATCTGGATGTGCAGGGAGCAGCTCAAGTAAAACAAAAGCTTGGAAAAGAAGCGATCACAATCTTTATACTTCCTCCAAATGAAGAAGAATGGGAAAAAAGACTGCGCGGCAGAGGAACTGATTCAGAAGAAAGTATCCTAAAACGTATCAAGAACGGAAAAGAAGAGCTGGCTCATAAAGACGAATTCGATCATATTATAGTGAATGATACGTTGGAACATGCACTTTCTCGTTTGGAAGAAATTTTATTTTAAGAATTTCTATTAAATTCGGAAACCTAAATAGATTGCCGCTTTCTTATATCTAGACCAAGGATTAGATAATATGAAGTTTTTATATAATTCTTTTTTTATTTCTATAATTTCGATTTTTAGTTTCCAATGTATCTATCTCATCAAGCCCAGAAAGGATTTTGAAGAGAGTAAAAATTTAATTTCTCCCGATTATTCTAAGTCCGAATTTTGGGCCGCTCTTCCAGATAAAAAAGATAATGCAGATCTTGTTCCTGGAAATTCAGGCTTAAAAGAAAATCAATCCTTAGCAGAGGCGGATACTTTTTATATTCATCCTACAACCTTACTTCTTCGGCCTAAATATTGGAACGGGGATCTAAAAGACGAGGACTTGAACGATAGAACTGATAAACATCCTATCAAAACCCAAGCAAGTGCATTTAATGAATGTTGTAAGGTTTATGCTCCCAGATATAGACAGGCTGCATTTTTTGTTTTTACAAAAGATGTTCCGGAAAGCGAGGCAGCATTAGATTTTGCATTCCAAGATGTGAAGGCTTCCTTTTTATATTATATGAAAAATTGGAATAAGGGCCGCCCATATATCATTGCTTCTCATAGCCAGGGCACAAGGCATTCTGTCCGTTTACTAAAAGAGGTGATCTCTACTAATCCAGAATATAAGAAAAATTTGGTAGTGAGTTATTCGATTGGATTTCCATTTAAACAAGAAGAGGCAGGTCTGCCAGTGTGTTCCAGTTCGAAAGATACAGGATGTGTAGTTGGTTGGAATTCCTATATTTGGGGAAATTCCCCAGGCAGATTATTGGACAGATATGGAAAAGACACTGTATGTGTGAATCCTCTCAGTTGGAAACAAGATGAAGAGGTGTCTCCCAAGTCTGAAAATTTAGGAAGTGTGAATCGAAGTTTTGATCAATTAGTCCCAGGTGTTGCGGATGCAAAATGTAATTCAGGAGTTTTGTGGATCCACGAACCTGAGATTTCGCGTACCCCAAACCTAGGAAAAGATGGAAATTTACATACTGGGGATTTTCATTTTTTCTATGCGAATATTAGAAAAAATGCAAAAGAAAGATTGGAAGCTTTTCAAAAGAAGAAGTAATTAAATATAAGATTTTATTTTTCGCACGGAGCACACGGAGAACGCAGAGTTGTAATTATAGGAGATGAATAAATATTACTGTAACTTCTCCGCGTCTTTGCGCCTCTGCGTGACAAAATCCTAATTCGTACAGTAAGTTTGTTCTATAACGATAGAAGGCATATCTGTTCTTTTTCCGTCTAGATCCAGTTTTTTATTTTTTAGATAAAATCCGCAGACTTCTACATAAGAACCAACAGATACTCGATTCATTAAACTGTAATCGTCTGAATCTAAAACAACTGGTTTTCCAGAGAAATGGACTACGAATCTGATAGAATTCCCTTTGTACAATACATGAGTCACTGTTCCTGCAACCCGAACAGTTTCTCCTACTGCTTTGCCTGGATTATTTACTAACTCTTCGCCAGAAACATATTTCGACTTTGTGGGAGCAGAAGCTTTTTTGCTCTTAGCATAAATTGCTCCAGTAGAAATTATCAATAGTGAAAGAAATAGGATCGTTTTCTTTTTCATAATTTTAAAGTTCTTCCGACTCGGAATTGGATTCAGGAGCCTTGATCACGTCGGATCTGGACAACCATTTATTCGTAATATTTGCCCTACGTTCTGCTGGGAATAAGGTGAGAAGGTAAGTAGTGATTGTTTGTCTACCATCCTGTTCTGCGTCCTTATCCATTTGGATGAATACGTCTATGATGTCTTTGTCCGGCCAATTGGTAAGCATCTGCACTGCGTTATCAGGAGGCATATTTGCAACCTTCTCCGCCATAACCTTAACCAATTTACCTCTGCTATTCCTTTCGGATTCAGAAGATTTGAGCTCATTCTCCTTAGAAGTAAGACCTCGTTTGAGTTCCTCGATTTTTTCGAGTTCTGCTTCCAGGCGCTCTTTTTCCTTTTTTAATTCATCTTCTTTCTGAGAGATCTCATCTCTGTCCTTAGCAAGTCTTTCCATCTCTTTACGGAATTCTAACTTCTCTAATTCGGAAGGGGATTCTGAGTCCGCATTTACGAGTCCTGGTTCTGTTCTTAAGAAAGGGAAAATTTCAGCAGCGTCTATGATCTGAAAATAATGGAACGCAAAAAATCCGATCAACACTAGGAAGAAGATCAGAAGTACTAGATATACTGCTCTTGCTTTGTCGCTTAAACTTGCCACTTTTTATACCCGGATGTCCAGCCTGGAGCCTGAAATTCTTTTTTCCAAATCTCCCGCCTTATTTTCTAAATGAGAAATTTTATCTTGGAGATTTGCCATGCTTCCGATTAAAGGATCGGAAGATTCGACTGTTTTACGCACTTCTAAAAAGGGGAGGTCACTTTTTATAACGCTCGTAAAGTTTTCTGAGTTCAGAAAGTCCCGCATCTTCTGTACCGGTGCGCTCAGCGCCTCCCGTGTCATAGGTAAATACTTTCGGATCCCGTTTAGATCTATCATCCCCATAAATTTCCTCCCTCTGTTTCCTATAAAGATCTGCTAAAAATTGCTCTTCTGCCTGGATTTTTTCCGCCTTTCTATAGGAGTGCATATACTCCTTGAAGCGGTTTTCTTTTAGAAGTTCCAGTACCTTCTTCTCTTTTCTTGCCTCTGAGACTTCCGTTCTTTTTTTTTCAACCGGTTCATCGAAGGAACGGATCTCATTTTCTAACTCGGAGTTCCGAGTTAAGAGTTGTCTCATATAAGTTTGTAAATAAGAATATTCTCTTAAGTCTGTACTTCCTGAAAGTGTGGTAGCAGATAAAGAATGTATCCTTGCGTCATTGGAATCTATTTCCGACTGTCTTTGGTTGACTTCGGCCACAAGTTCAGAAAGTTCTTTGAGTTTTTGGTCCTCTTTGATCTTCTTTAAACGAAGTACAGGTTCGAGTCTGAATTGGAATCTTTTCATGGATTAAAATTCCTCTTCTTCTCTTTCTTCTTTTAAGATATCTCTTAAACCGCTGACTGTTTGTGGAAAAAGACTTCTGTCCATAAGTCTTTGTTTTAAATAAGAATCTATCTTATCTTTTTTGCGAATGGCAAGATCCACTTTAGGATCTGATCCTCTTACGTACGCATTCAATAAGATCAATTCTTCCACTGAATTATAAGTGGAGATTAGTTCTCTGATCATACCAGCTCTCATAAACTGGTCTTCGTCAACTATCGATTGCATTACCCTGGAAAGAGAGGCAGGGATATCGATTGCAGGATAATGATTTCTTTCGGCCATTTTGCGAGAAAGAATGATATGACCGTCTATATAACCACGGACGGCGTCTGCGATAGGGTCTTCCATCTCGTCTGTATCAGTTAGGACTGTATAAAACCCTGTGATACTTCCTCCTGATTTAGAGGTACCAGAACGTTCTACAAGTTTTGCTAATTTAGTAAAAACAGATGAACTAAAACCTCTTGTGATTGGAGGTTCATGGTTAGAAACAGAGATCTCTCTATTTGCATGTGCAAACCTGGTCAAGGAATCCATCATTAAGTTTACATGAAGTCCTTGTTCTCTGAAATATTCCGCGACGGAAGTGGCGAGTAGGGCGCAATTGACCTGCTCCATCTTAGGTGCATCGGAGGTTGCGGCAAATACTACAGATCTTGCGAGACCTTCTTTTCCTAGGTCTCTTTCTAAAAATTCGTTAACCTCTCTGCCTCGTTCTCCTACGAGTGCGATCACGTTTACATCTGCGTTAGTAAATCTCGCGATCATACCGAGTAAGCTTGATTTTCCTACACCAGATCCGGAGAAGATCCCTAATCTTTGTCCTCTACCGACAGTTAAAATTCCATCTATTGCTCTTACACCTGTAAGAAGAATGTCCCGGATCACTGGTCGATCCAGAGGATTGATACTTTCTCCTTCTGGAGATTTTTCTTCAGAAGTGATGATGAGTCCTTTTTTGTCGATAGGACGTCCTACACCATTCAATACACGACCGAGTAATTCTCTTCCTACTGGAACATTCAAACTTCTTCCTGAAGAAAACACAAACGCATCAGGATAAACACCTTCCACAGGTCCAAGAGGCATTAGTGTATATACATGATTTTCGAAACCGACGATCTCGCATTGCAGGTAGCCTTCTGTTCCTGCTTTTTGGACTTCCATGATCTCTCCGATCTTGGAGTCCGGGGGGCCTTCTGAATAGATTACGTTTCCGGAGACACGAACGACTCGTCCGGATTTGCGGATGGTTTCTGTCCGGTCCAAGATCAGGAAATACTTGGAGATGACGTCTACCTTTTCGTGAAACTTCTTCTCTATCATGATCTTAGGCTCTAGATACCGGATACTGTCCCTGGGATTTTACCCGGAGTCAAGTGATAATGAGAATATAACCGAATTATGTCACTTATCGAGCTAATGTAAATACCGTCGAAGTGCCTACAAAGAAAACCCCCCTGACCCGACCGCCTATGATTTCGGCGGCCGGGTAGGAGACTAAGTTTGGACGTGAATGTTAGATTAGATCGGCTCCGCATTTCGAATTGCTTCTTCGATTTCTTTGAGCTGTGTGGAGATCCTTGCATCGATGGCACCAACATCTGTTTCGATGATGACCCCGCCTCTGTCGACGCGAGAGTCTTCGTAGATATTGACCTTGCGAAGGGACTCCATAAGTTTGATAAGTTCGTCTTTGTGAGCTGTGGTGATCTCCAAGTCTGCAAAGTTGACCCGGATATCCACACGGTCCCTGTCCTTGATACGTTTCAGTGCTTCTCTAATATTATTGAGTACAATTTCTTTACGTTCGATGATCTCATCTTTGATGATCTTGCGAGCGATGATTAGGATCATCTCCACCATCTGCTTTTCAGATGCTTGGATAAGTTCCGCACGGATATCGATCGCTTTACCTACGATTGTTCCGAGACGGTCGATAAGGCGTCGGACTTCTCCTTGTCCTTTTCTGAAACCAACTTCTCGTCCGGCTTCAAATCCTTTTAAGTAAGCCTCATGTTCGATCTCTGCCGTTTTCATCTCGGCTTCTTTGATCATTCTTTCGGCTTCCATCTTGGCTCTTTCCAAGATTTGTTCCGCTTTGGCCTTACCTGAATCCTCTTCGAGTTTGATCTTCTCTTTGGAATCCTGGATCATTTGGAAGGCTTTTTTACGACCTTCTTCCTCGATTTCTTCCGACTTGCGGCGGGAGTCCTCGAGCATTGTTTTGATATTTTCTTCCGTTTCTTCTTTATAACGGTTAAGCTCTGCCTCAATCTCTTCAATAGAAGGACCTTGGTATTGCTCTATAATATTTCCTTCTTGGTCGACTTCGAACTCTTCTGCGTCTTCGTCCCTATGGAATTTTTTATATTTGTCCGGAATTTGCAGCTCTACCTGATCCTGCATGTCCGCGATTTGGATAGGTTTGAAGACTAGTTTTGCCATATTAGTTCTTTCTCCGGAACTTGATTCTTCCTGATTCTACGGATTCCTTAAAAATTTCAAGTAGTCCGTTTTGAGCGGTTTCAATCTCTGCGAGGGAAACCGGGCCCATAGAATCTTCTTCCAAACGAATGGAGGAGGCAAGAGAAGGATCTAACCTTTCCAGTAAAACCTGTTTCGTTTCCGGTTCGGTGCCTTTAAAAGCTGTCGCGGTCACGATTGGATGGATATCTCCCATAAACCTGTTTAGGGCCTCTCGGCTTAGATCCATTAGGTCTTCCATTCGGAAGAAATGCTTATTTATATTTTCGGCAAACGACTGGCTCTTTTCGCGTATCCTGGAGAATAATTTCTGGGAATCTTGTGGGTCCAATTTGCCCAAAAGTTCCGCGGCTCTTTTGCCACCCTTATCTCTGGTAGGAACTCCAGACTGAGGGGATTTCAGGACTTCCTTTTTGAAACGTAAAAACCTCTCCAATGAGTCCATAAGTCCCGCAGAAGAAAGGTCCAAATTTCGGATAGAAAGTAGGATCTCCTCCTGGGTCTCTTCCGGGAATTCTTCTAATACTCTGGCAGAAGTATCCGGATCCGCGTAGCAGAATATGAGTGCAATCCTGTCTGCAGATTCTCCGGCTACGATCTTGGAGAGTCCTTCCTTGGTATAAGATTTGAGTTCCTCGGACCATTCTGGCTCTGTAACCAAATCTTCTTTTAAGATCGTTTCGAGTTCTTGGATTAAAGCCAAGGTGTCTTGATCGATTCCTTCTTTCGGGACGCTTGAGAGTCCTTCTAAGAAGTGACCTAAAAGTTCTCTTTCTTGTTTCGCTTCTACTTTGCTGGACTTGTGAAAACTTTCTAAAAGTTTCGATGTGTCCTGAGGCCCAAGGTGGCGAAACACTTCCGGGGGAAGATGCTCCCCCAGGATTCGGAGGAGCTGTCCCGCCCGGTTTCTTTTTCCGGACAGGATACTCATTAGGTCGCTTCCTCTTCAGATAACCAGGTGCGTAGAAGTTGTGCGACTTCTTCCGGTTTTTCCCTGGCGAGATTGATCGCGTTTTCGAGAAGTTCTCTTCTGAGTTTTTCGTCCAGAGAGAGTTCGACTTCTGCGCTTCCGTCGTCCATGACTCGGAGAGCTGCTTCTCTCATCATCTGCTGCATTGCTGCAAGTTCTTCTTCGCGGAGTCTGCGGCGTCTTGCGATCTCTTTTTTGATCGCTCTGTAGATGAGGATAGTGAGTATTAAGAATAATACTATGATTAACGATGCGATTACCATTTGGCGGATCGCTTTCTGTTTTCTTAATTCTTCGTCTTCTGCAGCGAATTGAGCGGAGCGATCTTTAGCAATGCTGATTACGGAGATTTGGTCTCCTCTTGCTTTGTCTATACCTACTGCTGCTTCTAAGTTTTTACGAACAGTTCTAATGTCTTCGTCAGAAACTGGGATATAAGTTCTGTCGTAACCTGTTCCGTCTGCGTTCTCTTTTTTAGTCCACTGACCGTCAACCACCACAGAGAGATTTACTTTTTCAATCTTCCAAGGTTGTTTTTGGACTTCGCTTACTCTTCTGTTAAATTCGAAGTTATTAATATTCTCAGTTTTCTTATAATCTGCTTTTTGATAATCAGTGTCTTTATAACCAGGAGGAAGGTTAGGCTCTGTTCCAGCTGGTCCGTCCGGAGTGAAACCTCTTCCTGTGAATTGTTCGCTGGTTTCTTTGGAAGAAACTTTTAAGCTATAACCGTCTACGATCTTTAATTCAGAGTAAGGAGTATTTGGATCATCCGGTCTTTCGATTACTGGAGAAACTTGGTTATCTTTATAAGATTCCTTGTCCCAATTCAACATATACTCAAAGCGAGTGATATCTACTCTATCTTCTCCGCCTAAAAACCAACGAAGAGTGTTTCTTACATCGATCAATCTTTGGATCCTTTGTTCTTCTTGGATCCTCAATTTTTCTTGTACAACTCTAAGCTCTAATCTTTCTTTTTCTAAGTCTTCTTCGAAGTCGGAGATGATCTTGCCGTCTGCATCTGCGACTACTACGTTTTCCGGTTTGAGTTTAGGGACCGCTCTGGAAACCAAGTTTACGATACCTTTAACTTCTTTTTTGGAAATCCCTTCGACTCCAGGGATAAAATGTAAAATGACTGAGGCTTTTACTGGAGAAGCATTCGAGTTAAACAGTTCATCTTCCGGTATTGCAATGTTTACGAATGCTTTGTCTACAGGCCTTAGTGTCATCAAGGATTGCTCGATGGCTCCTTTTAATGCCCTATACTTTTTGATGTCCTTGTCGAACTGTGTCTCGGTGAATTTCTCCACGTTGAAGAGTTCCCATCCTTGCACACCCGCAGGGATCAGGTTCTCTTGGGCAAGTTTAGTGATGATCTCTTGCCTTTGTTCCGGATCCACACTCACGATACTTGTGTCCCCAGTGCTATAAGAATAGCCCATGGAGTCCAATTTTTTGGTAACCTCTGCGAAATCCTTCGCAGTCATGTTCTGGAACAAGATAGTCTTGTTCTTTTGAGAGGAAACGGTTGTCAGAAGCCCTAAGGCAACGACCACAGTGATCGCCACTCCACCTAAAATCAGTTTCTTTGTCGTATCTAAAGAGTTGAAGAACTCCTTGATATTATTCAGAATCTTTTGTAATTGCTCGGGCATTTTCCTTCACCACCGACAAGATAGGGGACATAATAGATTTTCGGAAACAAAGTACAATCCCTTTTTAAAAAAACTTTAGAATTTTTTTATTTTCTCCGGATTTTTTATATTAACTCTTTTAGAAACAGCCTCGAAGCAAAAAATAAATCTTGTTGTACATAATTGCTATTCTTATGTTTAGTGAAATTTTGACTGCTTCCAATTTTCACTCAGGAATTGTCTAGGAAATAAAACATTTTGAACATGAAACTCACCCAAGAACATTCAAATTTTATAAATCTAGAAGAGGCAAAACAGTTAGAAGAATATTTTAAAACTTTAATATCAGCGGAGAAGGTCTCCAAGATCCAAGAAGTCGCTTCTTTTCGTACAAAGTACTTAACAATTGTAATGGAAGATATATTCCAACCTTATAATGCTAGTGCTCCCGTACGAACTTCCGAATGTTTAGGCTTAACTGAAATGCACGTAGTAGAAAATCGGAACTCTTATAAACCTAATGAAGGTATCTCTCTAGGCGCTCAAAAATGGATCCAAATTCATCGATACCAAAAGCCAAATTTCGATAATACTAGACATTGTATAAGCGGTTTAAAGGAGAAGGGTTATCGTGTAATCGCAACTTCTCCTCATACATTAGAAAATTCTTACGAATTAGATACTTTACCCTTGGATAAACCTAGTGCCATACTTTTCGGATCAGAAGAAAAAGGATTATCTTCTTACTCAATGGGAGAAGCAGACGTATTCCTTAAACTTCCTATGTACGGTTTTACAGAAAGTTATAATATTTCAGTTACAGTGGCAATTGTACTTTCCCACCTTGCATTTAGATTAAGGAAAGAAGTTCCGAACTGGTCCTTAACCGAAGAGGAACAGGTTCATATTCGAAATTCTTATTATAAAAAAGTACTATATAAAGGAAATTTAGTAGAATCTGACCTATTACAAAGGATCAGATCCGAAGCAGCAAGGGTCCAATAAATCGATCTTTCAGTCAAAAAGTAGGGTAGGATGGAACAATTCAGCAGCGTTTCTAAATTTATTAAAAAGTTTTCACTCGTATTTGCGGGTATTTTTGCATTTCTATTTATATTTCGACTTATCTACAGTTATGCAGTCGGTCCTGAAACAAATATTATAAACCAAGAACAAGGTTCTTCTATCAATTTTGATTATGGGCGTAAGAATTACGCTTCTGAAAAATTTTATGCGCCTCAGGACAAGGCTCCAATTTCTGCATCTTCTCAAAAATATGAGAAGGTAGCAGCAGTTTCTTCCAAAACTTCTGAGTTTGATGAAAACGAAAAGAAAACTCGTAAGATGGTAGAAGATGTAAAAGGTGTGATCCAATACGAACAAAGATCTGGTCTTGCTGGCAAAAGAACATTGCAGTTGGGTATAGGAGTTAACCCAGACAAGTTTGATTCTGTGGTAGAATCTATACAGACTATAGGCACAATAGATTCAATTTCTGTGAATAAAACAGATAAAACAAACGAATACAAAAATATCACTGCTACCAGGATTTCTTTAGAAAAATCTAAAGCAGGACTTTTGAGTTTAAAAGGTAGAAACGGTAAAATAGAAGAATTGATTTCTTTAGAAAAAGAAATTTTAGAAATAGAAGGTAAGATCCAAGACCTAGGAGTGAAGTTAGGAGAATTCGATCAAGAGAACGAATTTTGCACGATCAAATTTACATTAAAAGAAACAGGTGCAGTCGCTGGAGGATTTATTACTTTTTTAAAGAAATGTAAAATATCCTTAGAGTGGACTATCAAATACGGATTATTATTCTCTTTCCTCTACACATTTGCAGCAGTAGGGGGATGGATCACCTGGTTCTTTGGTGTAAAAATCCTGGCTTACTTAAGATCTAAGGGAATTCTTTAATTCAAGTTCGATTTAGAAAAGAAAAACTGCAAAAGTTTTCGGATCTGGTTGGTAGGAACTCCTGCTCCTAGATATTCTCCGTCTGCCCAGATCTCGAAATGCAAATGGATATTTTCATCATTTCCTTTTGCTTCTCCCATTAGACCTGAGTTTCCTGCATTACCTATCTCTTCGCCTGATTTTACTTTTGCACCAGGTTTAATCCCTCTTTTGATAGAAGAAAGATGATTGAAAGAGGTCATAACCCCGTTTCCATGATCGATCCAAACCTGTCTTCCTCCAAAATCTTTTTCTACATAAGTGACCCCGTTTTTCTGGGCTAATGTAGAATATTTTTGGAATTCTGAAAGTGTCATTGGAGAATAATCTAGATCCGCGCGGATAATTGTTCCATCCGCAGGAGAAACCAAAACATCGTTGAAGGTTAAACGTCTAGGCGGTCCGACCTTTTCTCGTTTATAATAAATATCTAATCCTTTGTGGATCCCATTTCTGTATTCTCTGGGCGCTCCAGGAAGTTGGTAATCTTTTTCAGGAAGAAGTCCATCTGGAACTGGATATTGATATCCTGTGAATTTATTGGAAACTGAATTGAGTACAGTTCCATTCAGCAAGATCTTAAATTCACCGATTACTATGTTCTTTTCTTCTTTTTTAGGAAAATATAATCTAAGAATGGATGCATCAATTGGAGGAAGATTATGTTGGTTTACCAGATCGACTTTATCATTTTTGAAAATAGTTTTCCAGTTTTCTTGGTGAAGAACCTGGATCTCATATTCATCCGTTGCTCTTTTGCCACGGAACATGGGAACTAAAACTTCGATCGAATTGATCAGTCTTTTGGAACCGAAATCTACTATAATCCATTCAGGTTTATTTTCTCCCGAAGAATACCAATAGGATTTAGGGTTGGAATCAAATAGATTGAATGCACCGTATTCCTCATCGTAAGAAGAAGATACTGAATAAGAAAAGGGCGCTACAGTTACTTTTCCGAAATCCAAAAAATCTACTTCGGAACCCAAGGATCCATAAGACCTAGGAGCAGCAGATATACCGAAAGAAAGGGCTGTAAATAAAAGACAGATTTTTCGGATCATATTAAGATAAGAAAGATTCTCCCGGTTTTGGTCCTTTACCTTGTTTGACGAGGGAATTTGCCTCATCTAACTTCCAAGAATCAAAATATCTTTTATCTTCTTGGCTTAGATCAGGGCGAAGTGAGATAGGATTTCCGTTTTGGTCTGCATATAATCCTCTTCTTCCAAAAAATCTGCCGCCTGATTCTTGAGGTTGCACAACCTTCTTCTTTTCTCCTCTCATTTGAAATGCAATCCTTGCATTTTCTACATAAGATTTTAGTTCAGAAGGATCTACTGAAATTGTATGATCTGGGCCTGGAAGGGCTTTGTCTAAAGTAAAATGTTTTTCTAAAACGCTTGCACCGAGTGATACTGCTAATGCACCCGCGAGACTTCCTGCGGTATGATCTGAAAAACCTAAAGGGCCATTGAATATATTTTTATAATATTCCAAGGTTTGCAAATTTGCTTTTTCAGGAGGAGTCGGGTAAAGAGAAACACAATGGAATAGTACTAGATCTTTTACTTTTTCAGATTCCAGATATTCTAATGCACGAATGACTTCGAAACCTTCTGCAGCGCCGCTCGATAAAAATAATGGGAGTCCTGTCATTGCACATTTTTGAAGAAGTTGTTTGTTTACTATATCTCCACTCGCAATCTTAAGAGCTTTCACTCCTATATTTACTAAAAGATCTACACTTCCCTGGTCTAAAGGAGTGGAGAAGAAGAAGAGGCCTTCTTCTTTTGCTGTTTTTTGGAATTCAATATGTAGTTTTTCTGAAAGTTCGTAAGTTTGAAAAATATCTACGAGGACTTTCGCCTTAGGATTTTTAATATCTAAAAAATTTTCGGTCTTATAGGTTTGGAATTTTACAGCGTTCGCTCCCGCTTGTTTCGCAGCCTGGATCGTTTTTTTACCTAATTCCAGATCTGCATTATGATTCAATCCGATCTCAGCGATTATAAACGGGGAAAAATCTGGACCAATTTCCCATTTTTCTTCCAAACGAAAACTTTTCGAAAAAGACATTCTTTCTCCTGAAATAAAAGGGCGCACCCTTAAGACTAGGATCGGAATACCTGGCCGGAAAGGGAAGGATTAAAGTTCACTTCTCTGGAAAGATCCGATTCGTATTCAGAAGTTCATAGCTTAGATTTAGAAAAGCCTTTGCCTTCTGTTCATACTCGTCACAGGTTTCCTTGATGGATGCACACTTGGACTTGTTCTCGCTCCAAGGCATAGGATAAACTTCTCTTAGTTCAGCTTCCGTGGATCTATAAAGAGCGTATTCATTCTCTATCCAACCGATTACGCTAGAAAACGCAAAATAAGAACTGCCGGTTCTGGCCTGAGACGAATTAGAAAGTAGATCCTTGCCGAAGGAAGAAAATTGTATCTTCTTTCCTACAAGCCCTAAGATAGTTGGGATCACATCCAATTGAGAGGAAATTTTCCAGTCCAATCCTGGTTTAATATATTTAGGAGAATAGATTAAAAGTGGAATATTACGATCTTCGAATGGATTCAGATCTCTATGGTGAGTATGATCCGCCACGAATATAAAAATAGTATTTTGGAAGTAAGGAGACTTTTTTGCCTTCTCCATAAATTTGCCGATGGACTCATCCGAATACGAGTAAGTATTAAAATAATCAGAATCCTTCATTGTTTCCGGATATGGATTTTGTCCTGTTTCCGGGACTTGATACGGATAATGAGTCGTTAGAGTTAAGCTAACTGCTGCGAAAGGTTGTTTTGCTTTTGAGATGGTTGCATGAAGTTCTTCTAATACATCTCCATCATAGAATCCCCAGGCTCCCGATTTATATTTTCTGGTTTTTTCGATTTCCTCTTTTCCAATGATTGTGTCAAACCCCCAATGAGGAAAAAGAAAACTCATATTATCAAATCCTACATCTCCACCATGAACGAAGTAAGTAGAATAACCCAAAGTTTTTAGCAAGGAGCCTAATCCTCCGAAATTTCCTAAAACTTGATGTGTCCTCACAACTGTGATGCCAGGTCGATCAGGAACTCCAGTGAGAACTGACATGAGTCCGTTTACAGTTCTTCCGCCAGTTGCAAAAAATCTAGGAAAATATCTACCTTCCTTTACAAGCGAATTAAAATTAGGAGCGAGTTCTTTTCCTCCTACGATTCCATCTCCGTTTGGTTTCAGGAATTTTCCAGTCCAGCTTTCTAAAAGAATAAGAACTATATTTGGAGGAGTTTCTTTTCTAGTTTCTGAAGTTTCTCTTAAAAGTGGATATTCAGGATCTATAAAATTCGCGCCTGGATAATCGATTTCTTTTTGTACGATCCGAATCGATTCTTCTTTAGACATTTGTAATTCTGGAAGAATGGATTTGGATTTTAGATCCATGATTGTGGTGAATACGCCATTCAAAGGAAGTTGGTTTAAGAAAGGATTTTCTGAATGGATTGCTTCTGTGGATCTTAATGGCCTTGGTTGGACCCCGCCTCGGAAAAGAAGCAGTAGTAAAAGAATGGAGATGGGGATTTGCGCCAATTCCTTTGTTTTGTTTTCAGGAGAATATTGGTATCCATTATACTTTATGAAAAGATAAATTAATGCGGGAAGTCCCGTGAATATTCCGATCAGCCCGAGGACAACTTTTAAAGTGTCATTTTTTACTGCGGCTTCTATTAGTATTAATAGATCTTTTCCTAAAAATACAAAACCTTCATAACCTAGATGTTTATCTGCTTCCCCGAAATAGATTGTGTCTCCTATCAAATGTCCCGTCATCCATAAGAATAATGGAATGGGTAGAATTCCCCAAATATATCTGTAGGTTTTCCAACGATTTAGATAATGAAAAGAAGATAAGATCCAAGACGATCCTACAACTATAGAGATCACACATAGATCGAAACGTATTCCGATCAAAAAGGAGGTAATCACTTCGCTAATCGGAGAATTTGCCAGTTTAGAAAAATAGATAAATAGTAGGGCAAATCTAAAAACAGTGAGAAGGATCAAAAAACAAAAAGAATAAAATAAAATTATCCTAAGGTTTAGAGGAAGTTTTCTGATCATTATTAATTCCAGCCTAAAAATTTAGAAAAATGGAAAACTAAAAAAGAAGAAGTATATGCAAGAACTGTCATGTAAGTGAACATAAAAACCGGCCAGAACAAAGAATTTGTCTCTTTTTTTACAACCGCAAGAGTAGACATACATTGGCAGGCAAATGCGAAAAATACGAGTAAACTAAGAGCACTTGCAATTGTCCAAACCGGTTTTCCTGTTTCTGGATCCTTATCTTTTCTAAGTGCGGATCTGAGATTTTCGTCCTCAGAATCTTCTCCTTGTACTCCGTATACGATGGATAATGTGGATACCATTACTTCTCTCGCTGCGAATGAAGTGATGATCCCAAGTCCCATCTTCCAGCCGAAACCGATTGGTTCTAACACCGGCTCCATCATTTTTCCCATTCTTCCTGCGTAAGATTCAGAAATTTGTAAGGACTTTGTTTGGGAAGCGCTAAGGTTTTCGGTTTTGGATCCTTCTACCCTTGGATAGTTAGCTAAGAACCAAAGTAGGATAGAAATAAATAAGATTACTTTTCCTGCATTTTCAATGAATGCTTTGATCTTCTTATAAACTGTAAAAAATAAACTTTTGAGAGAAGGCCATTGGTATCTAGGGAGCTCCATCAAAAAGTAAGCAGGTTCAGATCTAAAAAAGGTTTTTTTAAATAAGAATGCAGCCCCCATTGATGCAAACATTCCCAATAAGAAAAGACCAAATAACGCTAGAACTTTAGGGGAGAAGATCCCAAAAACAGGTTCCGCCGAGAAGACTGTTCCAATTACTAAAATATAAACTGGATATCTGGCGGAGCATGTGATAAGAGGGGAAACTAAGATCGTAGTGAGTCTATCCGATTTGTTTTCGATGGTTCTTGTCCCCATAATCGCAGGGACTGCACATGCAGCGCTCGAAAGTAATGGAATGAATGATTTTCCAGAAAGCCCGAATCTTCCCATAAATCTATCCATAAGAAAGGAAGCTCTTGCGATATATCCACTTTCTTCCATGATCCCTATGAATAGGAAAAGCAAACTGATCTGAGGAATGAATACTAAAACTGCTCCTACTCCACCTATCATTCCTTCTTGGATAAGGGATCGCACTGGACCTTCTGGTAAATAATTTCCTGTCCAATCCGCAAGATCTCCGATCCTTCCTTCTATCCAATCCATGGGAACTTCAGACCAGGTGAATAAGAATTGGAATACGAGTGCCATGATCCCTAAAAAGATCGTAAGTCCCCAGATTGGATGCAGAAGTATTTTATCTGCGAATCCTAAAATCCCTTTTTCGGTGATCTCAGAACCGGAAACTGCTTTAGACAAAAGTTTTTTGATCCAGATGGATCTTTGGACTAGTTCTTCTCCATAAGAAAATTCTAATTTAGATTTTTCCCATTCGGAACGAATGAATTCTCTGGTTTTTTCCGGGAAAAAAGTAGAAGAAGGGAGTCCTGTTTGTAAACTTTCTCCGCTAAATTCCTTAAAACTATTTTCTAAAACGAAACGAACAGAATCCGGATCCTTTATTGAAAGTTTAGAAAGTACAGATTCAATGAGTGCGGTCCTTTTTTTGTCCCAGGAAAAATCTGGATCAGGGATCTTATAAGAAGAAGGGTCTATTAAAACTTTTTCTAAAATATCTACACCTTCTCCCGATCTTGGATTTACAAAATAGAAATGGACTCCGAATGTTTTGGATAAAACCTTAAGATCTAAATGAACACCTTTCTTTTCCAAGGTATCGTTCATTGTGACTGCAACTATCATTGGTATCTTGAGAAAAGATACCTGTAATAAAAATTGGAGTCCTCTTTCGATTGCAACTGCATCTAATACAAAAATTAATTTATCTTCTGTTTCTTTCGAGAGCAAGATGCGAGTTGTTACTTGTTTATCTTCTGATTCTCCGCCTAGGCTATAAGCTCCTGGAAGATCTACTATGTGAACGGATCTATCTTCCGTATGAATGGTTCCTTCTGCTTTTTCTACAGTGACACCGTGATAGTTTCCTGTTTTTTGTCTGAGCCCTGTTAGTCTATTGAATAATGTAGATTTCCCGCAGTTTGGATTTCCCGTGAGTAAAACTCGGAACTTCTCAGCTTTGTGTTCCGGAGTTTTTATTTCAGTATTTAATAATTTCATAAACTAATTCAATTCCAGAAGATCCGCTTCTAATTTTCGAATGGCCAATTGGACAAGGCCCAATTTCACGATCATTTTGTTTTGGTCCTGGAATTTTCGGACCACCGTGATTTTAGTTCCTGGAAGAAAACCCATATCTAAAAGGTTTCGGACAAGTCCCGTCTTTCCAGATTCATTCTTAATTCCGGTAATTTTTCCGGATTCTCCCTCTTCTAATTCGAAAAGTTTGGATTTCATTTTATAAATTTTTCCCTGTCCCGGATCAGATCTAATTCAGGTGCGAAAGATTTGATATATCTATCAAAGTATAAGATTTGTTTAATGAGAAGTCCAAACTCTTTAGGGATCTTCAATCCATTTCGATCGGAAATGTCTCTGAACTCGAAAAGGATCGTATTCATCTTCTTCTCATCGAAGGCGTCCAACTCTCCCATTTGTATGTCCAGGACCATCTTGCTCATTTGGTCAAAAACTGTCTCGAGATCCTTGGCTAACTTTTTCTCATCTATGCCCGAGGCAGTTCCATCCATACGGACCAGGCCATTTGCGATCCTGTCGGTCCTATTCAATGCAAGTCCTTCTAAAAAGATCATCAAACCTTCCCAGACTTTGGATGAAATTTTTCCTACGATCCCGAAATCAATAAAGCCCACTGTTCCATCTCTCAGGATCATTAGATTTCCTGCATGTACGTCTGCATGAAAAAATCCAGATTTAGAAAGTGTAGAAAACCAGATCTCAAGTGCATCTGAAAGTGTTTTAGAAGGATCTTTGCTGAATTTTCGAAGAGAAACCTCGTCCGTGATGGGAGCACCGTAGAATTTTTCCATGACCAAAACCTTTTTGGTGCTTAGTTCTCTGTAAATTTTAGGAACTCTTGCTCTGGTTTCTCCAGAAGATAGAAGATATCTCTCAAATTCTTCGCAATTGTTTGCTTCTTTTATAAAATCTATTTCTTCTAAGATGGAAGATTGGAACATTCCCACCATTTCTGAAAGTCCTGATTTATTCAGACCGGGCACAAATATTTCGAATAGTTTGGAAGCTAAGAATAGAAGGTTGAGATCAGCTCCTAATGCGCCTTCTATATCTGGTCTTTGCACTTTTATAACCACATCCAGGCCATCTTTTGTAACTGCTGAATGGACTTGTGCGATAGACGCTGATGCCATTGGGACTGGGTCAATACTTTGGAATAATTTTTGGTAATCTCTACCCAGTTCTTTTTTTAATACTTTTTGGATATCAGAGAAGGGAAGGGGTCTTACTGAATCCAAACATTTTTGCATCTCTGTTACGATCTCTTCAGGGAATAGAGAAGGGGCAGAAGCGATGAACTGGCCCAATTTAATATACGTTGCGCCTAATTCTTCAAACGCTTCTCTCAATCGAACTGGAATATTACGGGAACTAGTTCCCCCTGTTGCCAAATCTTTTAAAAGAAGGAGGGTTTTGGTGGAAAAAACATAACTACTGGTCACTATACGACTAGCGCTGTTTACCCCTTGCAGAAGTTGGTCTAGGAATCCTGGCATTTCAGCTCCAGATTAAGAGAACTTGAAAGGAACACAATCCAAATCAGGGAGAAAAGAACGTCTATGGAATAAAGGAACCGGAAGAAAGGTACTTGGGTCTACCTGAGCATGTTCCGTCGAGAAAACTGTATTTTGGTTTACGGGAGCGGCGAGAATTAGAGTATGGCTTTCGAACGAGAATTTCGGTCAGTAGTATGAGTGGCGAATCAGTATTATTGCAAGAATTAGAAAAACTCGAACTGAACGACCTAAAGAAGACAGCCGCTCTTTGGAATATTCCAAAGCTTCCGTTCAAAGAAAAGAATAAGAACGTTAAGTTCCTTTTCGATAGTTTTCTGGACGAGTTCTACCTCAAAGGTGTGCTGGAAAAGCTCACTGTTCTCCAAGTTAATATTTATACTTCTATCTTAAAAAATAAGAATGTTCTCACTTTGGGAGAGATCTCTCGTAAAGTAAACATTCCTCCAATTAACGTGGAGATGGAACTTAACCTTCTCCGCAAATACCAACTCGTATACCAAAGAAAAAACAGAGAGAGACTTACCAATAACCTGGATAAGTATCATGCTTATGACGAGCTGGCTGAACTTGTATCTTTAGACCAAAACCTGAAAGGGGACAAATACAAAGTCTCCGTCGAAAAACTTCTAGATCGCAAGAAACTGACTGATATTTCCAATGAATGGAAGAAGGCGGTAAAGGCTCCTGCAAAGATCGACAGTATCCGCAAGTTTATCACTCACGCGACCTCTGACGAGGCGTATGAGTCGGCTATTCAATCCTTATCCGAGTTGGAAAGAGATACTGTAGTCAGGATCTATCTAAGCGGTGGAGCTGCTGACGCGGACGATATCAGAAGTTTTATCGTAATGAGCAGAGGCAAATACGAGACAATCATTCCTGCATTAGTTGAAAAAGGAATGATCGCTGATGTTTGTTTTGTAGAGGAGAAGTTCGTAAGAATTTTCGCTCTTCCTGAAGAACTTTTAAAATATATCCAAAATAATCCGATCCTTCCTTCCGTAAAAAAAGGAACTCGCCAGAGACAGGAAAAACTCGCTACTAACGAGCTAGACTTCTTCTTAAATACCAAAAAGCTTCTTTCTTATATTAGCAGAAAGGGCTTGGTTCTTGCAAAGTCCGGCAAGGTAAAACAGGCGGATCATAAAAGAACTGAGCAGGAATTATTAAATCCGGACATCAGCATTTTTCCTGAAAAAAGCCAGATCTATCAAATGGAACTTATACTTCCTATTTTGAAACTTCTGAACCTGGCAGATATCAAAGGGGAAAATATTATTCTGAGAGGGGACCTTGACGGTTTCCTAAGTAAGGATATTTTCGAGATCATGAAACTCGTCATCCATGAGGTGAACGAGGCTAGAATGAAAAGAGTCAATCCTCCGGAAGTGTTCCAACCTACGGAAATGCCTTTTTATGATAAGATGATCTTGGACAAATGTGTGAACTTGATTATCAAGTCCAAACGTATCCATCTTTCTGTTATTTTCTCCAATATTATCAGGGAACATCTGATCTTCAGCCCTGGCTTCCGCACTAAAAATTTCCAGACCGATCTGGCGGATCTTCGTAAAGAGATCATGAGTGCGATCTTCTATCTGCATTTATTCGGATTATTAGAAGTAGAATACCCGAACCGTTTCCTCACACTTTCCAAACTGGGAGAATATTTCTTCCAAACTGGAGAGCTTGCCGGAGCTACGGAGAAGGGTGGAATCACGATCAACCCGGACTTCTCCGTGATCGCGTTCCCTGAAAAAGTTTCTATTTACGGAATTCATCTTTTAAAAGCTTTCACAGAACTCAAAGACTACGACAGAGTTTATACTTTCGTTCTGACCAAAGAAGCATACCAATTGGGAATTCTTCTGGGATATAAAACGAATGAGTTCGTAGACTTCTTAAAAGCTTCTAGCAGAGCGGAACTCGCCCAAAACCTTCTATTCTTATTAGAAGACTGGGGCGGAAACCTGCCAGTGGTCGAAGTCGCAGAAGATTGTGTTCTTGTTCGCACGAAAGACCAGAACGTGATGGAACTTCTACTTGGTCAGATCAAAGGCAAGAAGATCGTTCTGGACGAGATTGGACCAACCGCAGTACTTGTGGATAAAACCCGTGTCCAAGATGTGATCACAGTTGCAGAAAAACTGAACCTGATCATCAATTTAACTAGATAATTCGAAAGCGTTTCCACGCGAAGCCGCAAAGCAGAAAAGATTCCTTTCTATTTTTTATAAAGATATTTAGGCTCGCGATCTCGAGTTCTACCTTCTTTCCTTAGCGCCTTGGCATGGAAAAAATACCCGGGATTTTATTTCAGTCTGGAGTGACTTTGATTTTGGTTTTGAATTCCCATTTGCGGAATGGAGCCAGGGCTTGTAACCTTTCTTCGCTCACGAAAAAAAGACCTTCCCCAAATTTAACCAATCCACCCTTATAATGGGCATATTTGGTTTTATGATCGATCAGACCTATTTCCTTTACCTTATTCCAGTCATCGCAGGTTTTCAGGGTGGGAACTCTCCTGAGATACAATTCCTTGATTGAACCGTCCCTTACTGAGTCCCTTAAGATCTTTTCCCATTCCATATAAGCGCAAATTAGAATAAATTCTCTAAAATGCAACTAAGTTTCGAAATCTTCTTTTTCTCTTGAAATTCCGGACCCGAGCATTTTCAAAAATGAAAATACTCGGCTTGGTTTTTCAGATCCTCGGATAAATGGGCGAGACCCACCGAACCGGAACTCAATTCTTCTGTGGAGGACGCGTTAGATTGGGTCAGGTCGTTGATGCTCGAAATTGTTTTCGAAATTTCTTCGATAGCCAGTTTTTGCTCCTGGATGGCAGTTTGGATACCTTCTGATCTTTCTTTCACTTCCTGGCCTTTTTTGTTTACTACCTTATTTCGGACCAGTTGTTCTCCCATTACGGAAGATACCTCATTCATCCGGACATAGATTGTTTCTATTCTCTGGATAATCCCACCAATCACATTTACAGTGTCTTGGATATTGCTGACTCCGATCCCAATCTCGGTTTCGTTTGCTTGGATGATATTTTCTATTTCCTTCATGCTGGTCGAAGTTTTATCCGCGAGTTTGGAAATTTCGTCTGCGACTACCGCAAATCCTTTTCCTGCGGCACCGGCTCTTGCAGCTTCGATAGCTGCATTCAATGCGAGAAGATGGATTTGCTCAGAGATTGTTGTGATAATTTCGATCACACCTGTGATCTGGTCTGAACTTTGGGAAATTTTACGGATACTTTGGTCAGTTAATTCCAAAGATTTTCCGCCTCTTCTTGCATCATCAGTAATCTCTTTCACATGGGTTAGAGTGTTTTCCAGATTTTCAGAAGTGGCTTGGATAGAAGAAGAAAATTCTACCATCTCAGAATCCAAAGAGTTTAAAAGACTAACCTGTTCTTTTGTTCTATAAGAAATCGCATCCATCCCTGCGGAAATCTCCTCAATAGAAGCTGAAATTTCCTCGGAGGCAGCCGCTTGGTTTTGTGCATTATCAGAGATCGTTTTTAAGGTGCCTGACATTTCTTCGGAAGAATTTGCGAGGCTATGAGAAGCATCGAAAATTTTATACAGTACTGCTTTCACCTTACGACTGAACTCATTGATACTGATTGCCATTTCTCCGATCTCATCTCTGGAAAGAACTGTGAGCTTATGTGTCAGATCTCCTTCTGACATTTTTTCGATCAGGTTTTGGCTATCTCTTAATGGTTTTAAACTTTTGGATAGAATGAAATAAATGATAAACCCAATCACAAACAATCCACTAAACGAGATCGCTAACATATAGAAGATAGTGGAAATCGCTTCTTTAGATACTTCTTCATTTACAATTGTTACGAAAGATCTAAATCCATACTTTTTATTTGTGTGGACTACCATAGATTTGTAAGCGCCGTCCATTACATACTTGATAGGAACTCCATCTTGAGCGCCTACAAATGATTCAGCAAAAGGAAGATCTTCCATTTTTTTCAATCTCATATTTTCGCTAATATGATTTAAGAAGGTCATCTTAGGAGTGAGAATTCCAGGATAACCTGTTTTTCCTATCTTGATGGATTGAACGATATTATTTGTAAGGTCACCTATTCGAACAGAGAATACCAGAAATGCTTTAGAGCCGTCATTCAATTCAAATTCTCTAATATACAAAATGACTGGAGAAGCATTTTGGGTAGAATTAGAAGGTTCGCTAAAAAAGAATGCCTTTTCCTTATTTGTATTTCGAATTTCATCCGCTCCGGGAAGTTGGAATGCGGAAGTTAAGGGGACTATTGCGCTACTTGCTAAACTTCCGGTTCCAACAGAATGAGAGAACCAATCTCCCGCTTCTTTCCAGACTGCTATTCCTTCGAATCTTTGGCTGGATCCCAAAAAATTATTTAAGAAGTTCTCAGCCTCTTTCCATTTTTTCTGAGAAACTAGAAATCCTAGGGTTTTGTTGCGAATAATGAGTTCAGCTTCTTCTTCTGTGTCCTCATAAATTCCTTGTGTAAGAAGGTCCAAGGTTTGGGCCACATTCAACATTTGGTTGGTATAAGCGTTTTTTAAAGATTCATAATTGAGTTTATAAACTACTAAAGATACGCCGATAGCCAGAACTAGAACAATAGAAAAGAAGATTAATGCCAAGGTTCTAGTCAGATTGAGTTTCACCAAGGATTCTAAGGAAATAGAGCCGAATAGATCCGTTCTAGTTAGATTATCCTTTAGCCAATCTGTGATCAGATAAAAATAAACAGCACTCGCAAGTCCTCCAAATACGATCAGTCCTAAAAGAATAGAATAATCCGTTTTGCTGATAGGCAGAAAGATCCCGAGTGAAACTACAAAGATCCCGCCTCCTATCCAGATTCGTACAAGTATATCTAGAGCATGTATAACAGGAAGACGGAATACCGCTTTTTGAGCGCCCATGACTGTTTCTCTAGTTACTGCGCCTTCTGCAAATTGTTTGGAATATTTTCGTAATGGTTTTAATTTATAAAAAGAAGAAAGTGAACTAGTGATGAGTCCCAGGACAAAGATCACTCCCATGACAAACCAAAGAGAGTCTGCTCCTTTTAGGTCCAGGTCCATAAAATGGATCAGAAATACGATCGCAAATGGAGTTCCAATCAGATAACCTAAACCTTCTGTTAAGAATAGGAACCTTGCGGAGAAGACGGAAATTTCTTTGTTTATGTTTTTCATGCACGATCCTGGTTGATTTTTTTTTCGACCTAGTATGATCTAAAAAAGTTTGTTTTAAAAGAGCGAAGGAACGAAACCTAAAATTTAGGAAAACAAAATTGATATTTGATTCTTCTGATAAACGGATCGCTGTAGTGGGCGATATACATGGATTCTGGACTTGGGTCGACACAGAATACTTTTCCAAAAGCAATTATGATTCTGTGATATTCACTGGAGATCTTGGGAACAATAGACCAGGGAATACGAATAAGATCGCTCGGTTGATCTCTAAAGTTCGGAAACCAAAGTATATCATTTTAGGAAATCATGATACTACATCTATCCCTCAATTACTAATGGAGATTACGAATGCATCACCTAACATAGGTTACTTAAGTCATATATTTCATTTACTTAGATATAAAAAGCTGCTTAAGGACCTGGGTGATACTCAGATTTGCCAGTACAATCTTTCAGGGGCAGGAGATGGTCTTTCCATTTTAGGAGCTAGACCTCTTTCTATGGGAGCCAGATTCAATTTTCAGTTATTCATTAAGTCTGTGTTTGGGATCTCTTCTTATGAAGAATCAGAGAAAAAACTCCATGAACTAGTCCAGGATTTTGACTTTCAAAAACAAGATCTGATCATTCTGGCTCATAATGGTCCTTCAGGTCTTGGAGACAAAGCTCATGATATTTGGGGCTGCGATTTCAAAAAAGAAGAAGGAGATTTTGGAGACAAGGACCTAGGCGATTTTATCAGAACGATCTCGAACCAAGGCAAAAAGCCAAAGGTAGTGATCGCAGGGCATATGCACCATTCTTCTAGAAAATTAAGAGTAAAGACTAGGATCTGGAAAAGAAAAGAAGAAGGTACACTGTATCTAAATCCAGCAAGAGTACCTCGTATCTTTTCAGATAAAGAAGGAAATATATGGCACCATCATTTAGAGCTCGTTAGAAAGAATGGCGTTTGGGATGCAGAAGCGAAATATTTGAAGAATGGAGTGGAGGAACTTCCCCCTCCCTGAATTTATAGAGAGGGAGAAAAATCGGATAGAAATAAAAGACTGAATTATTCCGAGAAAGAATCCAGCTTTTGTTTTACTTCCTCGTTTAAAGGCTGCTTTTTGTGGAAGTCGTTTAATAACTTGAGAGCATCGTCCCTTTTTCCCATATCGGAATAGAGTTCTGAAAGTTCTACCACAGGGCGAGGATCCATCGGGAACTTTTTGTGAAGATCCACATAAATTTCCTCTGCCTTGTCTCTTGCACCTTTCATCTTCAATGAAGAAGCTTTTCCAAGAAGCGCAAAATAGTCCTCACCTTCTGAAAGAATTCTATTAAAACATTCTAATGCTTTGTCGAATTCTCCCATACCTCTTAAACTATCTGCATATCTATTGATGATAAGTTTATTGTCAGGATCGAATTCCAAAATTCTTTCCCAGAATTCATTTGCTTTGCGGAAATCTTTTTTACCACGATATGATTCTGCCAAACCATACAGTGCGAAGAAATTCCTAGGATCTAGATCAGCAGCTCTGCGATAATAACGGATCGCTTCATCAAAGTCTTTGATCTTACGGTAGCTATTACCAATCTCAGTTAGGATCTTAATATTATCCGGTTGGATCACTAAAAGTTTTTCCCACCAGCTGATTGCGTCTTTGTATCTTTGGCAGGCAAAGAATAAATGCCCCAAACCTACGATCACATACTGATCCTTAGGATTGATCTGCAAAGCCTGCATATAATATACTTCTGATTCTTTGAAGTTTTTGAGTTTTCTATGAGCGTCCGCAACTCTACTTAAGATGGATGCGTCTGTGATAGTAATATGCCTGTATTCTTCTGCTACTTCGATGACCCGATTGAGTAGGTTCATCTCTCTATAGCAGTTCATAAGTCCCATTAAAGAGAACTTATTGGATGAATCTTCTTTGATACATCTGTTATAAAAATCCAGAGCTTGTCTGAATTCCTTTCGTTTAAAATGAAGGTCTCCCATTCCGACTAAACCATAGGTATTACTAGGTTCTTTAGCCAGAAGTTCCTTCAATTTAGATTCGGCCTTGTCCCATTGTCTGCTATCCAGAAAACGGTAGGCTTCTTTTGCTAAACTTTTGATCTGAGCAAAATGTGAATCTTCTTCTTCCTTTCCTGCTTGGGGTTTTTCAATAGGCTCGTTCATAGGACCGAAGTTCCTTTTTAAATTTAGAAAGAAGATCTGGGAGATCCTTCATTCAATTTTTTATTTAATATTACTTTGACGGATGAGTAAAGGTTTTCCTTGGTACTAAATCCGTAAAGAAAATTTGAAATTAGAAAAAAAGAGAGAAATCTGGGTTTGCAGTGCATAAAATAATACGAAAGTTATAGTCCATTCTTCCTTCTTGACAGGGCCCTTACTTCACATGGAATGGATTCTAACGAGGGAAAGATGCCGAAAACCGAAGCAAAAATCTCCGGTGCCCGTTTGATGGTCGAACTCCTGGAAGAATACGGAGTGGATATCGTCTTCGGATATCCTGGCGGAGCAATTCTGCCATTTTACGACGAATTATATAAAAGTACTAAAATCAAACATATCCTAGTCCGCCATGAACAAGGTGCAATCCATATGGCAGAAGGGTATGCTCGTTCAACAGGAAAGCTTGGGGTATGTATTGCCACTTCCGGTCCGGGGGCTACCAACCTTGTGACTGGACTTACGGATGCAAAACTAGACTCGGTTCCGATCTTAGCGATCACCGGACAGGTAGCGACCAACGCGATTGGAACAGATGCTTTCCAAGAAGCTGATATTTATGGGATCACTATCCCGATCACAAAGTACAACGCACTTATCAAGTCTGCAGATGATATCGCTAGACATTTCCAAGAGGCGACCTTAGTCGCTTTAGGCGGAAGACCTGGACCAGTTCTTTTGGATTTTCCTAAAGATGTTCAGACTGAACTTACTTCAGTTCGTAAAGTAGATAAACTTAAAATAGATTCTAGACATTATCAAAAGCCTCCGATCGGTGGAGATCTGGATTCTTTCGCGGCAGCGTTGAATAAAGCAAAACGTCCTCTTCTTTATGTAGGAGGAGGAGCGATCAATGCAAATGCTTCCAAGGAGATCAGGGAGCTTGCGGAGAAGGGAAATATCCCTGTTACCACAACTCTTATGGGGATCGGAGCATTTCCTGGAACTCATCAACTTTCCGTAGGGATGCTCGGGATGCACGGAACAGCTTATGCAAACAAAGCTGTATTAGAATGTGATTATATTCTAAACTTGGGAGCTAGGTTCGATGACCGAGTTGCTAAGCCTGGAGAATTTGCAGAGAATGCTATACGCGCTCATATCGATATAGACACTGCAGAATTTAATAAAAGGGTTTCCGTAGATTATCTTCTACATGGGGATCTAAAAGAAGTCCTAAAGGCTCTTATTCCAAAAGTGAATAAGGTAGATCGTCCAGAATGGGTCGGGTTCTTAGATACATTAAAGAAAAACCATCCACTAGAGTTTGATGATACTACTGATACAATCAAACCGCAAGGGTTCTTACAGAAATTATACGAAAAGAGTAAGGGAAAGGCGATTGTTTCCACGGATGTGGGACAACACCAAATGTGGGCCGCTCAGTACTATCTTTTTGAAGAAGCAAATCGTTGGCTTACTTCTGGAGGACTAGGAACCATGGGTTATGGTCTTCCAGCTGCCATCGGAGCTAAATTCGGAAATCCTAATAAAACAGTGATCTGTGTTTCCGGAGACGGCTCCATCCAGATGAATATCCAGGAATTAGCAACCATCGCGATGTATAAGAAAGGAGTTAAGATCCTTATCTTTAATAATAATTTTCTAGGAATGGTCCGCCAATGGCAGGAACTATTCTATGAGGAAAGATTCTCCGAATCTGAATGGAATTATAATCCTGATTTCGTAAAATTAGGAGAGGCTTATTCCATAAAAGGATTAAGAATTTCTAATAAGTCTGAGATTGACAAGGCTTTGGAATTTTTCTTAGAAGATGATGATGCAAGGATCCTAGAAGTAATGATCCCTGCGGAAGAAAAAGTATTCCCTATGATCCCTGCGGGCAAATCCCAAAAAGACATGATCGAATTTTCCGACACAGTTCGGGCCGGTAAAAAATGAAACATATACTGAAAATTTTGGTAAACAATCATCCGGGTGTGATGAGCCATGTGTCCGGTCTATTTACCAGAAGAAGTTATAATATAGATTCCATCGCCGTAGGTATGACCCAGGATCCTGAAATCTCGAATATGGTAATCGTTGTCAAAGGAGACGATTCAGTAGTAGAGCAGGTAAAACGCCAACTTCTGAAATTGCCTGATGTGATCGAAGTAGAGGATCTTGCATATCATGACTGCATTAGCAGAGAGCTTGTACTTGTTGTAGTTAAGGTAGAAGATTCAAATCGCACCGAGATCATTTCTATCTGCGAAGTTTTCCAGGCAAAGATTGCGGACCTGACTAAGACCACAATGACCATAGAATTTTCCGGAAATACTAGACAGGTGGAACATTTTATGGAAATGATGCAGAAGTACGGGATACAAGAAATCGCCCGTACTGGCCAGATTGCTTTAAAATACAGATCTAACTGATTCTGTGTAGAAATAGCAAATTCTTATAATGGAATCTATTGTTACAAAATTATTACAATTAGATTACGAATAGAAATCTCGCCCAGAAATTTCTTTACTAACAATTTCTACTGGAAAGTTTATTTCGAGAGATTGTTAGAAATCTCCTTTTTCTTTTTTACAATTTCGTATCAGGAATAAATTTTTTTGTTCCTAATTTACAGTTTCCACATTCTAATTCCCTCCTATGAGTATCAGGGCCCGAATTTCATTATATCTCTCCTTAGTTTTATTTTTAGGTTTTGCAGTTCTTACTGCGATCAATTCGGTGATCTCTTATCGTAGTTTGCATTCCGAAATCGAGTCCGGTTCTGCATTAAGTGCGGAAAGATATACTTTTGAAGTGAAAGATTATCTGGATTCCGCGATGGGAATGGCCAGAGGTTTCAGAATGCTTCTTATCTTCTCCAATCCTAAAAGAGAAGAAGTTATAAATACTATGTTGGAGATCCTACATCGAAATCCGAAGTGGTTTGGAATGTGGGTAGTTTACGAGCCTAATGGTTTCGATACTTTGGATGCCCAATACAAAAATAAAAAAGGCCATGATTCTACGGGAAGGTTTATCACTTACGTTCATTCCGTAAAATCAGTTACGGACGCAGTAATAGAACCTTCTATCAATTATGATACAACTGACGGAAGTGGAGACTTTTATCAGATCCCTAAAAAGACAATGGAACCTTATGTGACGGATCCATACACTTATACCGCCGGTGGAAAACAAGTACAGATGATCTCTCTTTGTGTTCCTGTAAGTAATGCAGGGAAATTTTGGGGAGTACTTGGACTAGACATCACTACTGCTCAACTACAAGAAACTATGGGAAGTATAAAACCATTTCGTGGTTTAGGATATCTTGCTCTTATTTCACCTAAAGGAATTTATGCTGCGAATGGTGGTGATCCTAGTTTAGTAGGTAAAGTTATCCCTGACGCAGAAGAATTAAAGCTAGTCCAAACTAAATCGGAAGAGCATGAACGTTTTACGTATGAGTCTGATGGTAATACTCATCATTTCTTTCCGTTCAAGATTGGTAAGGGACAGAAACAATGGGTGATGCAAATTAGCATTCCGAATTCTATTTTTGCGAAGGAACTACTTACTGTACTTCTACAAAATGCTGTTTCTTCTTTACTCATTGTGAGTATGATAGTTGTAGTCCTTCATTTTATATTCCAAAAATTGATCTCCGCTGGATTATTAAAGGCGATTGGATTTTCAGAAGAGATCGCAAAAGGGAATTTACTAGCTTCTTCTGACTATCATCGTAAGGACGAGATAGGCGCATTATTATCGGCGATGAATACGATGAGAGAACATCTATTCGGCGTGGTAAAAGAGATTGGATCTTCTACCAATAAGTTAGCCGGAACAGCGGAGAAGATGGCTGTTTCTTCTCGGAACTTCTCAGACGTTGCGCAAACACAAGCATCGGCTGCAGAGGAATGTTCAGCCGCAGTGGAAGAATTGGCCGCTTCTGCCCAAAATGTGGGTAAGTCAATGCAAAGGGCAGTCTCTAGTATGAGAGAGATTGACGGTAACGTAATCTTATTAAAAGAGCAGATTGCAAGTATCAATGCGGAGATGCAGAGTCTTGTAAGTCTGGCCGCTTCTTCCAAAGACGAGGCCGTTACTGGAGAATCTGCCATGAGCACTTCTAACCGTGCCATGGGAGCGATTGGTGATAGTGCGTCTCGGATTAACGAGATACTCTCTTTGATCACTGAAATTTCTGAAAAAACAAATCTTCTCGCATTAAATGCAGCGATTGAAGCGGCAAGAGCCGGAGAAGCAGGAAAAGGATTTGCAGTCGTCGCAGAAGAGATCGGAAAACTTGCCTCCCAAACTTCAAGCTCCGTCCAGGAGATTGGTGGACTCGTAAATTCTACCAATACCGCCGTTTTAGACGGAAACAAAAAAATGGACGAAGCGTCTCAGATACTACAAAGGATCAAAGAAAGGGTGGATGAATTCGATAAATCCGCAAAAGCAGTTTTGAGTTCTGTCAAAACCCAGGAATCCAATACGAAAGAGATCGCAGAAAGTGCTAATTCTTTGATGACCTTCAGTTTACAGATAGAAGAGGCAGTTACCGAACAAAGAAGAGCAACAGAGGAGATTACTAAAACCATCGTAAATATCTCTGAGGGGACTCAGGAGATTGCCACTGGAGCGGATGATCTTACTACATTCTCCGGAGATATGCATGGTCAATCTGAGCAACTGTCCAATTTGATCGGAAAATTCAAAGTTAGCTAATCTTGCTAGATATGTCTCACTATGAGAAAGTCGCGATTTAAGATCGCGGCTTTCTGAATGAGCCGTTTTAATTTGTAAAAAAGCGTTCCAAAATTTCTTTCCAATTTCAGAATGGAGCACTTATGAGTATTCGGCTCCGAATTTCTTTATATATTTCCATCGTTCTGTTCACCGCATTCTCCCTGCTTGCGGCTTATAATTCCTATTCTTCTTACCAGAACCTAAGAGAGGAAGTGGAACAAAGTTCTGATGTCACCGCGGAAAGATGGACCTACGAAATTATGGAAGAGTTAAATACTCTCATGGGTTTGATCCGTGGATTTCGTTTTCCTTTGATCTATGCTTCTCCGGGAAGAGAGCAGGTGATCCAGACCTTGCAGGAAATTATGAAACGTAACCAAGACTATTTTGGTATGTGGCTTTGTTATGAACCAAATGCATACGATGGTAAGGATGTTTTATATAGAAATAGACCTGGGCATGACGAATCTGGTCGTTTTATTCCTTATTTAAATCGGGCTCGCGCGAAGGACGTCGTAGATCTAGAAGCTTTAAGAGATTATAATAATACAGATGGGACTGGGGACTTTTATCAAGTAACCAAGAAGACTGATAAACCAACAGTGGTTGGTCCTTACCATTATACGGTGAGTGGTAAAAGTATTTTGATGATCTCTCTTGTGGTTCCGATCAGTGTGCCTGGCCATTTCTATGGTGCAGCAGGTATGGACATAGACCTGAAAAACTTACAAGAGAGAATCGGAAATAAAAAACCTTTTAGGAACAAGGGGCATATTGCTCTTATCTCTCCTATGGGTTTGTATGCGATCAATGGAGAAAATCCTGAATTACTCGGCAAAAAGATCGCAGATGAGGATGAATTAAAACAATATTTGGAAAATGTAAAAGAAGGCAAAAGATTCGTATACGAGTCAGGTGGGAACACTGCTTATTATTTCCCATTCCATATAGGTAAAGATCCTAAGTTTTGGACTTTGATGGTGAGTATTCCAAATTCAGTATATTATGAAAGTATTGGGCAGATTATTTTAAAAGCGGTTCTTTCTTCATTCCTGATCTTAGTTGTAGTATTACTTTCTTTAAATTTAATATTCGACCGACTGGTAAGTTCCGGCCTATTGAAGGCGATCGGTTTTTCAGATGAGATCGCAAAAGGAAATCTCACGGTTAAGAATGATTATCCTGTAAAAGATGAGATTGGAACATTATTTATCTCTATGGATCAGATGAGGGAGAATCTCCTGAACGTGGTCAAGGAGATGAGATCTTCTTCTGAAAAATTGGGTTCTAAGTCGGAAGAGATGGCAATTTCTTCTAGAAACTTTGCAGACATCGCACAAACTCAGGCTTCGGCTGCTGAAGAGTCTTCTGCGGCCGTAGAGGAACTTGCTGCTTCTGCCCAAAACGTTGGTAAGTCCATGGAAAAGGCAGTCGAGAATACCAAAGAAATAGATGGTAACTCCATGCGCTTGAAAGAACAGATCGTAAGTATCAACCAAGAGATGCAAGGCCTCGTCAATCTTGCGGTAGAATCTAAAAGGCAGGCTGTGACAGGTGAGAACGCAATGTTTGCTTCCACAAATGCGATGGGTGAGATAGGAGAGAGCGCTTCTAGAATTACGGAAATCTTATCTATTATCACTGAGATCTCAGAAAAAACAAACCTTCTTGCGTTAAATGCAGCGATTGAAGCAGCCCGAGCTGGAGAAGCAGGAAAAGGATTTGCTGTAGTCGCAGAAGAGATAGGTAAACTTGCCTCTCAAACATCTAGTTCAGTCCAAGAAATTGGTGAATTAGTAGAATCCACAAATGATGCAGTGATGAACGGTAACTCAAAAGTAGAAGAAGCTTCTCAAATATTAAAAAAACTGAAACAAAGTGTAAATGAGTTTGAGATCTCTGCGAATAAGGTATTAGTTTCTGTAAAAGAGCAGGAAACAAATACTGGTAAGATCCAAACTAGTTCCAATACTTTAACTTCTTTCAGTATGCAGATAGAAGAAGCAGTCATTGAACAGAAAAACGCTACGAATGAGATCACTAAAACAATTATCAGCATTTCAGAAGGAACCCAAGAGATCGCGGGTGGTGCAGATGATCTTACCACATTCTCAGGTGAGACCCAGATGCTTGCGGAACAACTTTCTAAATTGATAGAAAAGTTTAAAGTGGACTAAGTTTCAGAGTCAGCCAGATCTAAAATTTCTGAATCCAAAAATAAAACTGATTTGGGATTCCATTGAAAAATTGTACCATCCAAGGTGCATTTTCCTTCGGAAGCTTTTTGTTTTAATTTAGAGAGAATGGTTTCCTTTTTATCAGGGAAATAATCCAAAAAATCTTTAAGATCTATCGGAAGAAATATTCTAAAAAGAGAAATTAAGATTTCATCAAATGGATCTGAAGTCTCGTATGACGTTGGATTTTTTCCTGTGCCACCAATATAGGCAGAAGTGTTTCTGGGATTAGAATATCTACCTGAAGGTAAAAATCCATGAGCACCAGGTCCGATCCCTAAATAATATTCGTAGGTCCAATATTTCATATTATGGCGAGAATAAAGCCCAGGCTTGGAATAATTAGAAACTTCGTACTGAATAAAACCCTTGGATTTTAGAAACTCAGGTAGATCTTCTAAAATTTTTTCCTGAACTTCCTCGGAAGGTGGGGCTACTGTTCCTGCAGAAACTTTTCTGCTATATTCTGTTCCTTTTTCAACTGTGAGAGCGTAAATACTGATATGAGAAACTCCGGAGGCCAAAACAGAATTTGCATCTTCGTAAAATTCTTTTTCAGTCTGTCCGGGAACTCCGAACATTAGATCCGCACCATAGTTTTTTATTTTAGAAGTTTGTAATGCTTCTAAGGTTCTAGTATAGGTTTCTGGATCAAAATATCTGTCTAAAAATTTCAGGTTTTTAGGGAGGAAGGATTGAATTCCAACATGAACTCTATTGATCCCTGCTTCATATAATCCTTGCAGATATTCTTGAGTTACATCTTCAGGATTACACTCTAATGTGATCTCCGAATCTGGAGAAAGATTTAGATTATCTTTCAAAAATTTTATAAAATCTGCGTATCTTGTGTAAGATGCTTTAGAAGGAGTTCCTCCTCCAAAAAACAAACTATCAAAAACAAGATCACGGTAATTGGGGAAATTTTTAAGCCTTAATAAGACTTCTTCTTTATATTTAGTGAATAGATTTTCTTCTAAGGGAGAAGGTTCGAGTCCGATACCTTCTGAATAAAAATCGCAATAACTACATTTGTGAACGCAAAATGGATAATGTACATAGATTCCCGGTCTGTTTGTTTTTTGTATGACCGGGAGTCTTGTTTCCAAATTATTTTATATTCTTACTTACTGTGTTTTCTTCCGTTTCTGTAAACGCAGAAGATTTTTTAGGATTCGGTTTTAAGATTAGATCTACGAGAGGGATCTCATTTTTTCTGTCTAACACTGAATATAATAATGCTTTTTTGGATTCTGGAGTAGGAGAGAAGGAGAATAATATTTTTAGATTTGGTGCATCCGGCAAATCCAAGAATGGAGTTCCATAATGTAGACAAACAATCTCTGCTTCTGGGAATTTTTGAGCCAGAGAAAGAGCTAAATCTAATTCAGTTTGTGTGAATGAATTTAGAACCGCACGTTTTACTTCTTTCTTTTCTAATTTTTTACGTAAAGTAGCAAGATCCGAATTTGAAATAGTACGAGATCTTAGATCGGAGAGAAAATCTTCTCCTTTTAAATAAAACGTAGTGTTTTCAATGGATACACTTTCTGGAAGAAATGTTTTAGGAAAGGAAACAATCGCCTTTCTGCTTACATCTCTATTTAGAGTATCTTGGTAATATTGAGAGAATAAATTTTCTCTATTCTTATCTTGTTCTGCAAAATGATTTTTTAATACTTCAGGTAGTTCTTTCGGGAAAAGTGAATTTGCTCTGCCGTTTTTCGGACCTTCTGCAAACTCTGTTATGATCCCATATTTTAATTTATAATAAATTTGTCTTTTGACTGCTTCTTTAAGAAGATCTTTTCCTTCTCTTACTAAGGTTCCTTTATTATAGGCCTTTAAAATCTGGTCTCTCATGGATTGAGTGGTTGGACCCCAGCTAGTCATAAGGATAATGTCTGCGCCAGCAATTAAAGCAAGAACACCTGGATCTTCTTTTTGGTAATGTTCGTCTATCGCGTCCATTTCCATTGCATCAGTGATGATGAGTCCTTGGTATTGGAATTCTTTGCGAAGTAAATCTCCTAAAATTTTAGAAGAGAGAGTAGCGGGGAAGTTCGGATCAATTTTTGGATACACGATATGTGCGCTCATGATCGCATCCGCACCATTTTGGATTGCAGTCTGGAATGGTATCAGTTCGAAACTTTTTAATTCTTCCAATGTTTTTTCTATTTTAGGAAGTCCTAAATGACTGTCCACATTGGTGTCCCCATGTCCTGGGAAATGTTTAATTACAGGAATAGAACCGCCAAGTCTTGCTCCTTCTTCATAAGAAACTCCTGCGTTTAATACAGTTTCTAAATTACTTCCTAACGATCTTGTATTAATAACAGGATTGAATGGATTATTATTAATATCCATATCAGGAGCGAATAAAAAATTAAGTCCAAGTTTTCTCAATTGGTAAGAAGTAACAAAGCCGACTTTTTTAGCCATGTCCTTATCCTTGGTTTGGCCGAGAGCCATTGCTCCAGGAAATTGAGTCACTCCGTCTTTTACTCGGATCACTCTTCCACCTTCTTGGTCTACAGAGATGAGTAACGGTAATCCAGTATTTTCTAATGCACTTGTTTGAAGATCCTTGTTCAAAGATTTGATCTCTGACTTAGAGCCCAAGTTTCTTCCGAATAAGATCACTCCACCAGGTTTGATGGTCTCGATTTCTTTTTTAGCGATCGGATCTAAAACGGTTCCAGGGATTGCAACATGGATGACCTGTCCTACTAATTCTTCGGCCTTTAGTTTAGAAGTAATCTCCTCAGCTTGACGAAGCATTCCTTCTTGGATTTCCTGGGCTTGGAGTTCACTTCTGAATTGGCCCAACCAAAAGTATAAGAAGAGTAAGAAAGCGGCGGTAATGCCTGCGACTAGTAACCGTTTGAACATACTTACTAGATCCCAATCGGTTGCGTATTCGTAAAGCAGAACTTAAGCCCCAGTTTTTGGGACCTTGCTTGTAAGAGAAGGGTCGGATTGTAGATAGGAGAAAAAATGAGCCGTTTATCATATTATGGATTTTTTAGTATTTTAGTACTCTTTTCTTTCGTAACTTCTTGCAATAAAGAAGGCTCCGAAGAAGAACCAAAGGTCTCTCCCAAAATGGAAACAAAATCAAGCGGCAAAAAGATCCTATTTTTCGGAGACAGTTTAACTGCTGGTTATGGCTTGAATGGACCAGAAGAATCTTTTGCTCATCTGTCGTTTTTAGAACTCCAAAAAAAATATCCAGATTTGGGATATGTAAATGCTGGCGTGAGTGGGGATACCACTTCAGGCGGACTTGCTAGACTCGATTGGGTTTTGAATACAAAGTATGATGTATTCGTTTTAGAGTTAGGAGCAAACGATTCTTTGAGAGGACTTCCTACAAAGATGACAGAAGAAAATCTAACAAGGATCATTCGAGAAGCCAGAGTCAAATATCCTTCTATTAAAATTCTATTAATTGGGATGAGGACACTTCCTAATATGGGGCCCCAATACGCGAAAGAATTTGCGGCTCTATTTCCAAGAGTTGCCAAAAAAGAAAAAACTGAGTTTATGCCATTCCTACTAGAAGGAGTCGCTGGAGACAGAAGGTTAAACCAAGACGATGGGATCCATCCCACTGCAGAAGGCCATAAAATACTCTCTAAACATATGGTTCCCTATTTGAACAAACTATTGAAATAGTTGGACCTTCCAATCATATAAACTGCTTCTAATATCGTAAATGCTTGCTTTCTGATTTCGGATAGGAGATAACTCCTTCCTGGGACAGGGGCAGGAAATGGTACGCCAACATTATAGATCATGTACTTTATGCGAAGCTATGTGCGGACTCAGGCTAGAGATTGAGGACGATGTAGTAGTCGCAGTCAGAGGAGATAAAGAGGATAAGTTCAGTAGAGGCCATCTATGTGCCAAAGGCCCTGAACTTAAAAATTTATACGAAGATCCAGACAGGCTTAAATTTCCTTTAAAACGTACAGAGAACGGATGGGAGAAGATAGACTGGGTCACAGCTCTCAGTGATATCGCTACAAAACTTGTAGAGATCCAGAATAAATACGGAAATGATTCCATCGCAGTCTATAGCGGAAACCCAAGCGTTCATAATTACGGTTCCATGTTATTCGGCCAAAGATTCATAGGGCGCTTAAGAACTAAAAATAATTATTCTGCAACTTCTGTAGACCAACTTCCTCACCAATTACTTTCTTATTGGATGTTCGGTCATCAATTACTTGTACCAATTCCTGATATAGATAGAACCAATTTCTTTTTGATCTTGGGCGGAAACCCATTTGCATCTAACGGAAGTTTAATGACTGTTCCCGATGTAAAAAAAAGATTAAAAGAGATCCAGGAAAGAGGAGGGAAATACGTAGTAATCGATCCTCGGAAAACTGAAACTGCAGTTCATGCCGACGAGCATCATTTCATTCTACCAGGAACAGATGCATTTTTCTTACTCTCCATTATAGATGTATTATTTAAGAAAAATTTAACTAAAAAGAATTCTTTAATCAAAGAAGAAGATTTACTAAAACTTAAATCTATCGCTGCACAGTATCCTGCAAATGAAACACAGAAACTGACAGGAATTTCTGGAGACACGGTAGAGAGAATTGCTCTGGAATTTTCTAAAGCGAATGGTGCTGTATGTTATGGTCGCGTAGGAGTTTCTACACAAGCATTTGGTGCACTTTGTCAATGGCTTATCAATTCAATCAACTGTATCACTGGAAATATGGACTCGGTGGGAGGTGCGATGTTCACACTTCCTGCAGTAGACATGATCGATCCTAAAGGAGTGATGAAAAGTTCTCCAGGAAGTTTCCATACATATGGTTCAAGAGTTAGAGACTTACCTGAATTTAATGAAGAATTACCGGTCGCAGCACTTGCGGAGGAAATTTTAACTCCTGGGCAGGGCCAAGTTAAGGCACTCGTTACTTCTGCGGGAAATCCCTTATTATCAACTCCAAACGGTTCTCAATTGGAGAAGGCGGTTTCTAGTTTGGAATTTATGGTCAGCGTGGACTTTTATTTGAATGAAACTACTAAACACGCACATTATATTCTTCCACCAAGTTCAGCTTTGGAACATGATCATTACGATTTAGTGTTTAATGTTTTTGCAGTAAGAAATACTGTCAGGTATAACCAACCTGCATTTGAACCCGAAGAAGGAATGCTTCATGATTGGGAAATTTTCTCTGATCTTACGAAAAGAATAGAACTTCTAAAATCTGAAAAACCTCTTCCTAAAGATCTGATCAAAACTAAGATCACTCCATCTGCGATCATAGATCATGCTTTGAAGTCAGGACCTTATGGAGAAAAATCAGGATCTTCCTTTGGAATGAGTTTGGAACTTCTGAAAAACAGTCCACATGGAGTAGATCTGGGAGCATTGAAACCTTGTTTTCCTGACAGACTTTGGACGGAAGATAAGATGATTGCTCTTGTACCAAAAGAAGTTGTTTTAGATCTAGATCGATTGGCAAAATACGGACAAAAACTTCTCTCAGATAAACAAGAGAACGGTTCCTTCTTATTAATAGGAAGAAGACATTTAAGAAATAATAATTCGTGGATGCATAATCTTCCAAAACTAATGACTGGAAAGGATAGATGTACACTCATGATCCATCCAGAAGACGCAAACTTACTCGGTATTAAAGAAGAAGAAGAAGTTTTTGTAGAATCCAGAGTTGGTAAGATTGGATTACCTGCAGAAATTACGGATGAGATGATGAGGGGAGTGGTGAGTATTCCTCATGGATTCGGACATGCAAAAGAAGGAGTCTCTTTACAAGTTGCTTCTAAGTTTGCAGGATCCAGTATCAATGATCTAACTGATGATCAGGTCTTGGATGAACTCTCCGGAAATGCGGCATTTAGCGGCATCCCGGTTTCCTTAAGTAAAAGATCTGCCTAAATTTTCAGTAGATCCGCCCGGGGATCCAGGCGGATTTAAAACTTAATTTTTATCGTAAGCTTCTTGCAATTTAGATATTTCTATCTTGTGCATTTGTAACATTGCTTGGGTGACTCTTTGGGCCTTCTCTTGGTTTTTATCATATAGATATTTTTCCAAGATGGGAGGAACGATCTGCCAAGATAGACCAAACTTATCTTTTACCCAGCCACATTGTTGTTTGCTCCCACCTGCAGAAAGTTTTTCATATAGATCATCTATTTCTGCTTGGGTTTCCGCACTGATATATATGGAAAATGCCTCAGTAAATTTAAAATGAGGTCCTCCAGTAAAAGCCAAAAATTTTTGACCTTCTATTTCAAACTTGGCGGAAGCCATTCCTCCGCCTAATTTAGTGAGATTTTCTATTTTCATATTTTTGAATATACCAGAATAGAATTGGAGAGCTTCTTCCAAACCTTGATCGAACATTAAAAATGGGATTACCTTTTGCATATTCTTATCCTTTACGTTTTAGGAAAATAAATCCACCCAACCAAGAAAGCGGGATAGAAATTACGATCAGTCCAATAGAATACCAAGCAGGACCTAGGTCTCCCATTTTGATATGACCCATTGTGCTTGCAATAGTACCAATGATACCTAATGCGAGTACGTGACTGATCGGACTATGTGGAGAAAGTTTCGCTGTGAAAAATCCTCCTAAGATCGCAAGAGCTAACCGGTAAGAGATTGCGAGAAGGAATAAACCATCAGACATTCTTTCTCCCATTGGCGGATAACAATTGGTAACATGTAATACTGCATCAATCGCGGTAGCAGGTATCACATTGATCAAAATTCCGGTTAATACTGCGCCTATACTTTGGAGGATAGAAATTGTTTTTGGATTCATGATTATTATTTTCCTTTTACTTCTTCAGTAAGAGTATCGAGTAAAATTTCCAGACGATTGTAACTTTGAGAAGCTCCGCCTTCCATTGGGGATTTGACTACTGTATCTCTTCCTTCTTTTGTTTCGTATAGAATATTGATCGTAATATATGTTTTTCCGGATTTTTCTACAAATGTAGTAGTGAGCAATGCTTCTCCTGGATACCAAGCTTCGTCAAAAGATTCAGTCTGAACTAATTTGTCCGGTCCTGAAATTTCTTTATAAGTTCCTCCAGCCCCCATTGTAGAGCCGTCTTTTAAATATTTCCAAACATATCTATATTTTCCGCCAACTTTCAGATCTACTGTGCATACATCTAGGCTCCAGCCATCTGGCCCGTATAACCATCGTTTGATTAATTCAGGTTTTGTAAAACAGTCGAATACCAGATCCTTCCCCGCATTAAACTCACGGGTCATTACGATTTCCCTGTCTCCTTTAGCTTCTACCTTTAAGGTTCCAACAAAGCTGCTCATTCTATTCTCCTTTTTTATTCTTACGTTTTAGGGAAGGTTGTTTAGAAAGTTTTAATTCTTCAATAAGTGAATCCAATTGATTGAACCTTCCTTCCCAGAATTTTCTATAATTTTCCAGCCATTCAGTAGCTTCTTCCAATGGTTTGGCTTCTAATTTGCGTAATCTTTTTTGGGCATCCTTGATCCTCGAGATCAAACCTGCTCTTTCCAAAACCTTTAGATGTTTAGAAATTGCCGGTTGGCTCATGGAAAATGGTTTTGCCAGATCCATTACGGAAACCTCTCCATTCGCTAAACGTGCCAGGATTGCCCTTCTGGTAGGGTCTGAGAGGGCTGCAAATGTTGCATCCAATCGAGCCGACTGATTAAGTGCATGATTCATATTTTATATAACCATATGGTTATATATTTGAAATAAGCAAGCACTTTTTAGGAAATTATTTTCGAATTCGTTTGTAGTTAAGATTGTGACAAAGAGGAATTATGGAGCAGATTTCAGTTCATATCTTAGCATTTAACGAAGTGGAGGTTTTGGATCTTTCCGGTCCTTACGAAGTATTTTCAATCACAGAGAATGAAAATAAGGAGAAATTATTCAAAGTTTCTATAGTTGCTGAAAAGAAGGAACTACTACATGCAAGGAACCGTTTTCCAGTTTTTCCTCATCTTACCTTGGAAGAAGCAGGCATTCCTGATATTTTAATTATTCCGGGAGGATACGGAGCAGAAGAGATAGAGATCCATAATAAGAAACTTCTGAATTGGATCCAAGAAATGGAACCTAAGGTAAAAATTCTAGCTTCTATCTGTACTGGCGCGTTCTTACTCGCGGAAGCTGGAATCTTGGATGGTATGGAAGTCACTACTCATTGGATGGACCAAGAAACTTTACGTAAGAATTATCCTAAGATCAAAAATGTAGTTAACGAAAAATTTATAGATCATGGACATATTCTGACTTCCGGAGGAGTTTCCAGAGGAATTTTAATGTCCTTACATTTGGTTGAGAAGTTGGTGGGTAGAAAGATCGCAGAGTTTACTGCAAGAAGAATGGAATTTGATTCTTATCTTTAAATAATCTCTTCTAAAGCTAAAATTTTTCTTCCGCCTTGTAAAGAATATGCAGTAAGACCTGCTTCTTTTAAGATTTTTGCTGCTTTTTTGGATCGGATCCCGGATTCACAAATTGTAATATAGATTTTTTCTTTCGATAAAGAGAGCGCAGTATTTACAGAAAGTTCTGAAAGGGGAGAAAATATAGAATTACCAATTGGAGTTTCTTTTCTTTCTTCTGATTCTCTTACATCTAATAGAATGTATTTCGGATCCTTTTTCCATTCTTTCCAATCTTTTAGATCAATCTCATCTCTAAGCGCCTCTTCTCTTTTTCCTGAACCACATTCCGTACAATTCGGATCTGCTTCTAAAAAAGTTTCATAAAGAAGAGGAGATTCCCATTCTAACTGAAATGCAGAATGAGTAGGGGATTTTTCTGGAAAGAGAAGATATTGTATTGCAAATGATGCTTGGTATAAACCCGCGATTGCAGTTTGTACTCCTAAAACCCCTCCGTCTTCACAGGAAAGAAGTTCTGATCCTTCTAAATTTGGATACAAACATTTATAACAAGGTTTTCCATGAGGAGAAAATATCGCGATTTGTGCGCTTGTCCTAAAAACAGAAGCTGTAACAAGTGGGCGAAAATTTTGGATGCAGAATCGATTGATTGTATATTTTGCTTGGATCTGGTCTGTACAATCTAAAACTATATCCCAATTTTTGAATATACTTGGATCTATTCTTTCTGAAAAAATTTCTGTAAATGTTTCTAATTGAATGCCTGGAACCCTGGCTTGTATATATTCCTTTGTAGTATCCGTTTTTTTTCTGCCAATATCGGAAAGAGTGAAAGCGGTTTGCCTATGAAGGTTACTTAATTCTACACTATCAAAATCCCAAAGCCCAATCCTTCCCACTCCTGAAGTTGCTAAATGTAGAGAAGCAGGGGAGCCTAAACCTCCGAGGCCGATTACCAATGCAGATTTTTGGAGAAGTCCATTTTGGCCGGATTCTCCTAAAAACGGTAGTTTAGTTTGTCTGGAAAAATACTTTTTCTGTTCCGGACTCATCAAAAGAAAGCATCTTATATTTTTGCATGCGCGACAAGACTTTTTAATTGGCTTTCATAAGTGTCCGGGTATGGTAAGCTTGGACATCGTGGATGCTTACGGTCGAAAATTCGAAGTGCTTAGAGTGAGTGTTACATCCTCTTGCGGATTCGGCTGTGTCTACTGTGCCCCTGGTACTGCGTTAAATGGAGAAGGAACAAATGGTTCTTTCTTAAGCGCGGAACTTCTTCGCAAAAATATACTTCTTCTTTCCCGTAAAATTTCTATTAAAGAAATTCATTTAACAGGTGGAGAGCCAACTCTTCATAAGGATCTTCCTAAATTAGTACAAGTCGCTAAAGAGGAGAAGATCCCAAATATTGCACTTACTTCCAACGGGTTTTTCAGAGATGGTCTTATCCGAGATCTAAAACTCGCAGGTCTTGATAGAATGAACTTCTCATTGGATTCACTTTCCCAGGAATCCTTTTCTTTGATCTCCGGCAAAAATCTTCCAGTATTTCGTTTATTAAATAGGATAGAGGAAGCCATCCAGGAAGGATTAGAAGTTAAACTCAACTGCACTGTATTAAAAGGTTATAATGAAGAACAGATCCGCCCCATCCTTCGCTGGGCGGGAGAAAGAAATCTTCCAATCCGTTATTTGGAATTAATGAAGATGGGACCTCTTAGAGCAAAACATTCTGAGCTATTCTTCTCCGCTGCAAAGATAAAAGAAGATTTGAGTCTTGAATTTGATTTTAAATCTGAGATCACTCCGATTGAATCCACTGCAAAATATTATCGCACTTCAGAAAATTATAGATTCGGGATCATTGCAAATCATACGGAACCCTTCTGTGATGGTTGCAATCGTCTTAGGATGGACCATCTAGGAAAAATATACGGATGCTTAAGTGATTTCCGATCTTTCCCAGTTTCGGAAGATGAATCGGAGTTACAGAATTCCTTAGATCTTGCTATGAAAACCAAAAAAAACGAGTTTACTGGAAGTGAACTTTCTATGAAATATATAGGCGGATAGATGGATATTCAACTTTTATTTTTCGCCGCTATTAAAGATCATTTTCCAGATCTGAAAAAGATAGAAGTCTCAGAAGGAGATTCTATTTTGGATCTTCGTGAAATTCTTACTCATAAAAATCCAGGTTCAGCATCTATCTTAAAAGTCAGTAGATTCGCAGTGAACCAGTCAATCGTAAATGATGATTTTGTTTTGAGAGAAGGTTCAGTCGTCGCAGTACTTCCTCCTTCTAGTGGTGGTTGATATGTCAGTATTAGAAACTTCTTCACATATTTCTTCTTCTCCTATTTTTGTATCTTCTCAATTGCCTGATATTCCTGAAATGGGCGGTCTTGTAGTATTTTCGGGGATTGTCCGAAATCTAAACGAAGGGAAGAAGGTGACTCATCTGGAATACGAAGCTTATGCTCCAATGGCAGATGAAATGATCCGCTCCATTCTTGCGGATGCCAAAAAGAAATGGGATCTTCTTCATACAAATTGTATCCATAGAGTTGGAAAATTAGAAATTTCTGAAATAGCGGTGATCGTGGAAACAGGATCCATACATAGGGCAGAAGCTTACGAATCCAATCGTTATATTATAGACCGAGTAAAACACGAGGTACCGATCTGGAAAAAAGAATTTTATTTTGACGGTTCTTCCGAGTGGTCGAAGGGCTGTGTTCATGAGAGCCATTGATTCAGTAGGCATCATACTTGCTGGCGGAAAAAGTTCCAGAATGGGAAGGGATAAATCTTTCTTATCTTTAAAAAGCCAAAAATTTTTTCTTATAGAATCTTATAAAAAACTAAAATTCTTATGCAAGAATGTAAGAGTTTCTATTCGAGAAGAACAAAGAGAAGAATACTCCAAACATGTGCCGAATGAGTTTCTGGTTTCAGACTCCATTCCAAATTTAGCGGGTCCACTACAAGGGATCTTTAGTTCATTTCTTCTTTTTCAAAACGATCCTAATATTAAAAACTTTTTGGTTCTTGCGGTGGATATCCCGTATATGCGGATCAAAACTTTAGCTAGGCTATATTCCAAAAAAGAGATAATCGGCTCTGGAGTTTTTTATCAAACAGAAGAAGGGATCGAGCCGTTATGCGGTCTTTATTCTTCCGAGTATGTACGGTATTTATTCCAAGAATTCGAAAAAGGAAGTTTAAATTCAGTCTCTCCTAAAACTCTGATCGAAAGCGGAAATCCTAATCTTTTGGATATTCCAGAAATGGAAAAATCCTCCTTTATCAACCTGAATTCTCCCGAAGATTTAAACCTTCCAAAGTCCTAAGTTTCTGATCAAAAACCGATTTACATGGGGTCCCCGAGAGAAAAAATGGTTCTACCAACCATGCGGGAATAGCTCAGTGGTAGAGCACCTCCTTGCCAAGGAGGGGGTCGCGGGTTCGAATCCCGTTTCCCGCTTACAGAAGGCGTCCTCCGCTTTCTGTCTTCTGAGACCATGGAATTCAAGACTAAGAAAAATCAAAACGCATCCGTAGACCTTAAGTTAACCTTTGATAAGAACGATCTAGAAAAGGCGTTCGAAAAGACTTATAAAGAAAAACAAAAGGATCTCAAGATCCCGGGCTTCCGCCCTGGAAAAGCACCGATCGAAATGGTAAAACGCCATTTGGGAGACTCGGTAGCAAACGACGCAATCAATCTTCTATTATTAGAAACTGTAAGTGACCTTTCCGGGAAACTGGAACACAAGATTGTACGTTTCCCTAAATTTACCGTAGAGGACTATGTTCCGGAAAAAAGTTTAGTGGCAACTGCGGTCTATGATACTGATCCAGAAGTTTCCTTAGGGAAATACAAAAAGATCAAGATCAAACTTCCTGAAGTACAAGTGACCGACGAGGATATCACTGAAGAACTTCAGTTTGTTCGTAAACAACTTGCCAGAAAACTTCTAAGAGAACCAAGCGAAGGAGCCGAGAACGGCGATATCGTGGATATGGAATTCGAAGTGAAGGAAGACGGGCAGGAACCTAAGAACGCTAAGAACGGTTCAAGTGATTATAAATTAGGAGAAGCTAATAATCTTCCTGGTTTTGACGACAACCTTTACGGTATCAAAACAGGGGAGACCAAAGACTTCACCTATACATATCCTAACGATTATCCAAGAGAAGATCTGGCTGGCAAGAAGATGGAATTCGCCATGACCTTAAAGGCGATCTATAAAGAAGTCCTTCCTGAATTGGACGATGATCTTGCGAGCGAATATGATGGCTCTTCTTCTTTGCAAGTTTTGAAAGATAAGGTCAAAACTGATCTACAAAAGAATTATACTGAAGCTGTAAAAAATAAGAAGATGGAAGAAATTTACAAGGAACTGGTAGCAGATTCCAAGTTTATATTCCCTGAGTCCTATCTTACTGAAGAATCCGAGCATGTGTATCAAAATATGATGCAAGATGTTTTAGGAAGAGGCCAGGCTAGAATTCCTAAAGAACAGATCCCAAGTATCGAAAAATACGCAGAAATGGTAGCGAAACCTTTAGAAGAAGTAAGAGATTCCTTCAAAACCATCGCAGAAAACAGACTGAAAGGGTATTTCTCCAGACAGAAACTGGCTTCTACTGAAAATATTGTTTTGACGGAAGAGGATTTCGACCGCGAAATCTCGACCCTTGCCTCAAGATATGGTATGCCTGACGCCGATTTTAAAAAAGAATTGGAAAAAGGTAAACTTCTGGAAACTTACCGGGACAATTTTTTAGCAAAAAAGATAGACGATACCCTCTTCCAGCTTGTAGAAAAGAAATACAACGAGAAGATGAGTATCCGTCAGCTAAAGGAATTCCTTTCTAATAAGGAAACTGGAGAAGTATGGCAATAATTCCTACAGTTATAGAGCAAACCGGTCGCGGAGAAATGCGGTATGACGTATTTTCCCGCCTCTTAAAGGACAGAATTATCTTTCTAGGTGACGCAATTTCTGACGATTACGCAAACGTGATCATCGCGCAACTATTGTTCCTGGACGCGGAAAATCCAGACAGGGACATCTACTTATACCTGAATTCCCCAGGTGGATATGTATCTTCCGGGCTTGCTATTTACGACACTATGCAGTATATTAAGGCCGACGTTCGTACACTTTGTATTGGTCAGGCTTCTTCTATGGCAGCACTACTTCTGGCAGGCGGGGCAAAGGGCAAAAGATCTGCTCTTCCTCATTCCAGAATTATGATGCACCAACCAACCGGAGGAGCTACCGGTCAGGCTTCTGATATTGCGATCCAAGCTAAGGAAGTTCTGAAATTGAAGCAGGTGTTAAACGGTTTGTACGCTAAACACACGGGCAAGTCTGTGGAAGAAGTGCAAAAGGATACCGAAAGGGATCTTTACATGACTCCAGAAGAAGCCCAAAAATACGGGATCATTGATTCTGTAATTTCTATAGAGCGTCAAAAGAACTGATAGGGGATCAACGTGGCAAAGAAACCGACCGGAACCAATAATAAGCAAAAATTATTTTGTTCGTTCTGCGGAAAAGAACAAGACTCCGTAAAACGACTGGTTGCTGGTCCAGGTGTTTATATTTGCGACGAATGTATCTCTCTTTGTAATGAGATCATTGCAGAAGAGCCTGAGCAGGAAAAAGAACGCACAGAACTTTTGGGAGAAGTCCCTAATCCTGCCGCTATCAAAGCGATCCTAGACCAATATGTAATCGGACAAGACCATGCTAAAAAAGCTTTGTCCGTTGCAGTTTATAATCACTACAAACGAATTTATCTTAAAGACAAAAAAGCGGATATCGAATTAGAAAAGTCGAATATTCTTCTGATCGGTCCTACTGGTTCCGGGAAAACTTTGCTCGCTCAAACTCTTGCAAAGATCATCAAGGTTCCATTTGCGATCGTAGATGCAACCGCACTCACTGAAGCAGGATATGTTGGAGAAGATGTTGAAAACATCATCCTCAAGCTGATCCAAAACGCTGATAATGATATAAAAAAAGCGGAAATCGGTATCATCTACATAGACGAAGTAGATAAGATCGCGCGCAAGTCTGATAGTGCATCCATCACAAGAGACGTGAGTGGAGAAGGTGTACAACAAGCACTTTTAAAAATTATAGAAGGAACAGTCGCAAACGTTCCTCCTCAGGGTGGAAGAAAACATCCTCACCAAGAATATCTTCAAGTAGATACTAAAAATATTCTATTCATTCTAGGTGGAGCATTCGTTGACCTGGACAATATTATCAAAACCAGGACCGGTGTAAAAACAATCGGATTTGGTAGCGATGAGAAAGACGGTAAAGTTTTAAGAGACGAGAGCAAAGGTGAAATTTTAGCTCGAGTCATCCCAGAAGACTTAATGAAGTTCGGACTTATCCCTGAATTTATTGGCCGTATGCCAGTGATCGCCACTCTGCAAGACTTGAGTGTAGAAATGCTCAAACGTATTTTCAGAGAGCCTAAAAACGCAATCTTACGCCAATATACTAAGATCCTAGAAATGGAAAATGTAAAACTCTCCTTCGAAGAGGCCGCTATCGATAAGATCGCTCAGCTTGCGATCGAAAGGGCATCCGGAGCAAGAGGATTACGCGCTATCGTGGAAAATCTAATGCTGGATCTGATGTATGAAATTCCTTCTCGCAAAGACGTAGAAGAAGTGATCATCACAGAAGATTCAGTAACCGGAACCAAACCTCCAAAACTAATTCTGAAAAAAGAACCAAAAATCGCTTAATACGATTAGGGTTCGCACAGAGAACGCCGAGGCCGCAGAGAAATTAAGAAAGTAGTAATACTTTTAATATTCCTACTTATCCAACCCTCTGTGTTCTCCGCGAACTCCGTGCGAAATTATCTCTTAATTCAGAGTAGCGATATCTATCACAAATCTGTAACGGACATCACTTTTAACGACTCTTTCGTAAGCATCGTTTACTTTCTGGATTGAGATCAATTCTATATCGCTGGTAATATTATGTTTACCGCAGAAATCTAACATCTCCTGTGTTTCAGCGATCCCGCCTATTAGAGAACCTGCTAGGCTTTTACGGCCACCAATCAAAGAAAATGCTCCGATAGGAACTTGCTCTTCTGGAACACCAACTACTACCATAGAACCGTCCACTCTTAATAGACTTAGATAAGCATTCCAGTCCAAAGGCATAGAAACAGTATTGATGATCAGATCAAAACTTCCTCGTAGCTTGCTGAATGTGCTTTTTTCAGAAGTAGCATAGAAATGATCTGCGCCTAAACGTTTAGCATCCGCTTCTTTTTTGTTGGATTGGCTTAGTACTGTAACTTCTGCACCGAGTGCGTGAGCGATTTTTACACCCATGTGCCCAAGTCCGCCAAGGCCTATGATGGCTACTTTTTTGCCAGGACCTGCTTTCCAATGGGCAAGTGGAGAATAAAGAGTGATTCCTGCACAAAGTAGGGGAGCCGCAGCATCTAAAGGAAGATTATCAGGAATTCTTAATACATAACTTTGATCTACTACGATCTTATTGGAATATCCACCGTAGGTTGGTGTTTTTCTATCCTGTTCTCTTCCGTTATAGGTGGCACTCATTCCTGTTTCGCAGAATTGTTCTAAACCTGCTTTGCAATGTTCACATTCTCTGCAAGAGTCTACAAAACATCCGACTCCTACCTTATCTCCTACTTTAAACTTTGTAACCTTGGATCCTACCTTGGAAACAACACCAGTGATCTCGTGACCTGGTACCATAGGAAAGATGGATCCTCCCCATTCGTCTCTTGCTTGGTGTATGTCCGAATGACAGATACCACAGTATTGAATATCGATGACTACATCTTCTTCTTTTGCATCTCTTCTATCGAATTGAAAAGGTGCTAAAGGAGCCTTTGCAATAGCGGCAGCATAACCTTTTGCTTGGATCATTTTTTTCCTCGTTTGGTTTGGAATATTGGATGAATTTCAAGTGGTGAGAAATTCGAAAATTTTCAGTCTGAAAATTTCCCTAGTTAGACAGGAAAGTTCACGCAAAGGCGCAAAGAAAAGAAGATTCTTCTATTAATATCATAAACCCTTCGCGGTCTTAGCGCCTTGGCGTGAAAAAGCTCCGTTAGTCCCGTGTGAAACTTTAATCTCTAACCCGGCCGACGGTCAGGATTGCTGCCTTAGATAGCCCTTTTTTGCCGGATTCCATTTCTAAAAATCTTCCGAAATCTAGGGTAAGTTCTCTGGAGTTTTTATAATCTCTGCCTGCGCTCCAGTTTTGGAGTTGGATCAGAAGTGGAGCAACACCTGCGGAGCTAGTAAGTTCTGTCAGTCTATCACTCAAAAAAACCAAATATTCTCCAGGTCTGACTTGGATCTTTTTTACTTCTCTTGTAGTGCTTCTAAAATCGTAGAATACTTGTTTAGAGATCGGTAATATATTCGTTTTTCCAGTTTTATGAACAAGTGCAGGTAACTTTTGGAACTGCAGGATACCCGCTTCTCCATTTCTAGTTTCTAAATAGAATAATGTAAGGTTTAGATAAGAGATAGGTGTGGATCTGAGAGCTCTATCTATTTTATAGAGTAGATCTTCTCCCCTTAGGCCAGTAGTTTCCTGAGCAAGTGAGATCATACCTTCTATTCTTGCCTTAAGAGAAGATTCAATTGCTCCGTGGTTCGGGAAACCTGCTAATACTCCAAAACAACCGTCTGCAGTCGGAATGATATTTGCATAATCAGCTTCTCCACTATCGGAGGAGCGGGGAAATACAGTGATATCCAGATTTTTGATTTTATGAAGTCTGATCTTGTGGAAAAACTTTTGGATCTTGTCAGAAAGTTCTCTTTCTTTTTTGTTTAAGGATTCTTGGGAAACAGTTTCTTCTTTTGTTTTTTTCTGGTAGAGAGCGATCCGGAAATGTCTAGCAAGTTCTCCCAGTTCATCTGTTCTTTCTGATTCTCCAGAATCTTCGTACACATCCTGGGACCAGTTCTGTAATAGCTGGGAAATAGATTTGAGAGATTTAAAACTTAAATTTAAAAGAAAATAGGTGAGTATTCCAAGTATAACGGAGAAAAAAAGTCCAACTCCAAGCCTGATCCAAACGAATGCTCTTAATTCTTTTCTGATCTCTTCTCCAAATAGAAAATCATCTAAGAGTAGATAAGATAAAAATAATACGAAAGAAGCGGTAAAAGAAGCGAATGCTAATTTATGCTTGGACTGAAGATTCGGAAACAACTCATTTCCTCTCTATAATTGCGATTAGTACCAATGAGATCCCGAATAAGACCAATAATGGAACAAATAACATTAACATGGAGATCACATCCGGTCCAGGAGATAATACAGCAGCTGCAAATGCGATCCCTATGAATGCTTCTCTCCAATGTTTGAGTAGGAAGGAAAGTTTTAATATTCCTACTGCGGCTAATAATACCATGATCACTGGAAGTTGGAAAGATAATCCAAAGATCAAATGCATATTGAAGAATACATCATAGTATTCATCTATAGGAAGTCTAGTTTCAATATCTAGAGGTCGAACAGTGACTAAAAATATTTTTAGAAAACTTTCGAATGCTTGGGCCCAGCAAAGCCAAACTCCTAACCAAAACAGAACTGTAGAAAATGCGATAAGCGCTTTTCCAAGTCTTGCGGTTCTAGGTTCTAATGCGGGAGAAACAAATCCCCATAAAAAAGCTAACGCGAAAGGAAAGGTGATCAAAATAGATACCATAAATCCTGTTCGTAGATAAACCATAAAAGGAGCCATGAGTTTAATTTGGTAGAATGTTGCAGATTCTCCCAAAATATTCTTGTACGGTTTGATAACTAGTTTATGAAGCTCTTCTCCGAAATATAAGGCTACAACGAAAAAAACTGTAAACACTAGGATAGAACGGATCAGTACGGAACGTAATTCTTCTAAATGTTCTCCGAGGGTCATAAACTTTTCTCTGTCATGAGGAAGACTTTCCTCTGGTGCGGAGATTACTGGCTGAGGAGTACTGGAGAGGATCTTTTTTTTAGAAGGCATATCGAAAGGTTGGAATTCCTTCCCGGTTATAAAAGGGCCCGAGGGCCCTTCTTTACTTAAGCGGATTTTTTGGATTTTTTAGTGGAAGAAGCAGGGGGCGCAGGCTTTGTTTCTGGTTCCTGGATTTTAGCGGATTCAGATTCAGCATCTCCGGAAAGAGATTTGCGGAATTGACGGATTCCGTCTCCTAAATCCTTTGCTAAAGAGGGAAGTCGCTTGCCCCCGAAAAGCAGGAGAGCTAAACCTAGTATGAAAAAGATTTCCCAAGGGCCTAAATTTAAAAATGCGAGTGGTGCGTACATATACTATCTCCTTAGTTAGGATTTTGCCTCTGTAATATATGTCAAATAGTTAGTAGGAACAAGCCGATAATTCTATTGGGACTTCAGTTCAAATAGAAAGGCAAAACGGACGAGTTTATGAGAATAGAATCCAGCTCCTTAGATTCAATCTCCGTTCCTCCTCCAGTTCGAGAACCGGGCGGAGAGGAAGAAAAAGAAGAAGATCGGAAAAAGGCAGATAATGCTCCGAATTCCGATTATATGTATGCTCTTTCTGTCGGAAGTCTGATAAACGTGCAGGTGTAATTAGAATGGCTCTTACTAAGGAACAGAAGCAGGAATTCCAGGAGAAACTGGCGGATTTTCGCGCATTTTTGGAAGATTTGAAGAAGGAAGGAAATCTTCTCAAAGCCCAATCCAGAAAAGATCCTAAAATGGAAGGTTACTTCAACGTAGCACTTTCCTTAAATTCTATCAAAAACATAAATACCTGTCTTCTTATCAATGAGATCTCTGTAGCGATTTTGGATTTAAAATCGGATACCTACCTTAATCAAGGGAGGAAAGAAATTTATAGTGCCATCTCATTTATGGAGAAGGTAGTCGGAACCGACTTCGAGTCTGGTCTGGCAGAAAATAAGGACCTTCTCGCCAAAATCCTAGAATTTAATCCTTTGCAAAGACTGAATTACGTAAAGGGGCTTAAGAACTGCACTACAAACACAATCGAGGCATTTGGTTCTAACTCCAAATGGAAATGGAGCTTTCCTGAGATACATTTCAAAATCGCCATACTTAGTAAGAATCTTTTTGACTTCCGGGCTTTTGAGAAGGAAAGAGACTTGGAGAATCCGTTTTACTATCCTAGACAGGAACATTATAACTTAATTCTGGAACTTTGTAACTTTGCCGCTCAGGAATATCGCGCCAAATTCGATTTATCCACCCAGGACGCCGGGGATCTGAAAAAATCTATATCCCTTTTGGAGGTAAACCGTAAAATCCTGCAAACCACGGGCGAAACTGAGGACCTTGGGAAGACAAAAACCCTGATAGAATCCCTAAAAGAAAAGGTAGAGTCTATAGAAGCTGAGAAGGAAAAGAAGAAAAAGAAGAAATAGACCCGTCCAATTTGTTATAAAGAGTGGGAAAAAAACAGGAGAAAATCTAGCACATGGCATTGACCGAAATAAACGATTCAACTTTCAGTTCCGAGATCAACAAGGGCATGGTTCTAGTAGATTGCTGGGCGGAATGGTGTGGTCCTTGTAGAATGGTTTCCCCGGTTCTGGAAGAGCTTTCATCTGAGATGAACGATATCTTAAAAATTAAAAAATTAAACGTAGACGACAACCAGGACACGGCGCAAAAATTAAATATCCAATCCTTGCCGACCCTTCTACTTTTCAAAGACGGACAATTGGTGGATAAGATCATAGGAGCTCTTCCTAAGGCGCAAATCAAAAGTTTCATCGAAAGACATAAATAAAAAATTCGATCTCGACTGCGGCGGAATTTTCCATGCTAAAAGAACAAACCAGGGGATACATAGAGCTTCCTAGAGGCGGCTATTTAGTAGAAACAAGCGAGGGCTTCTTTCAGATCGGCTCTCCACCCGAGACCATCAAAGACACGATGGCCGAAAAAAAGACACCCCTGGTATTTATACTTCCTAACAAATTTTTCCACGTTGAAAAAGGGATCAGCACCGCAGAGCTTGAATTCCCAATTTACTTTAACTTCTTCTTAAGACAAAAAAAGACCACAATCATTTGTACTGCTGAACAAAAAGATCAGCTCATCACAGTACTTAAAGAATCCTTAATGGGTCCTGAAGAGATCAATTTAGAATCTGAATATTTGGATGGTGCGGAATCTTTCGGCTTTCCTGATATGAAAGCCGAGATGGGTTATTTCAGAGGGTATAAGGGATTAGATGATGTAGTCGACTTCCAAGTATTCGATAAAGATAATATGGTCAACCTAGGAAAGGTTTTGGTCCGTAAACTTCCTTCTGGTGATTTTAGGATTACTGATGGAACTAAAGAGACTGAGATCCCTGGAGAAGTTGGATTTAATATTAAATATGAGATCGGTCATAGACTAAAGGAACCTTTTCAAGCTCCTTTACTCGGAATTACATGTCTTGGACCTTCTCATGGATTCGATCCCGAGGATAACACTTCCGGTTTTATTATATGGTTGAATCACCAAGGTATTATGGTGGATCCACCTGTGAACTCTACAGAGTGGCTTAGGATGTCTAACGTAAATCCTAAACTGATCAACCATGTGATCCTAACTCACTGTCACGCAGATCATGACGCAGGGACCTTCCAAAAAATTATGGAAGAAACTAAGATCACGATACACGCGACCGCAACAGTGATGGAAAGTTTTATCCGTAAATATTCTGCTCTTACTAAAATTCCTCGTAAGGAATTACTGGAACTTTTCAATTTCCAACAAATCATCATAGGAAGACCTGCGATGATCAACGGTGGAGAATTCAATTTTCATTATGCGTTACATTCTATTCCTTCTGTAGGATTCGAGTTCTTCTTCCAAGACCAATCTTTTGTATATACTTCTGATCATTTGAATGAGCCTGAAGTTCACGATAAGATGTATGAAAAGGGAGTTCTGCCTGAATCTCGCTGGAAATTTTTAAAAGAATTCCCTTGGGACAGAAGGATTATTTACCATGAAGCAGGAATTCCTCCTCTTCACACAAGAGTTAGTTATCTGGCAAGTTTGCCTCCTGAGATCCAGGAAAAGATCACTGTATATCATATCGCAAAAACGGATATGCCTGCAGATACCAAACTGAAACTGGCCCGTTTCGGAATAGAGAACACTGTTTATCCAGAAATCACTCCTCCTAAACATATGGAGGCTTATAACCTTTTAGATATCTTAAGTCAAATTGATATTTTTAGCGGTTTCCCAATAGAGAAGGCAAAGGAATTCCTACTCATTGTTCGCGAAGAAAAATACAAACGTGGCGATCAGATCATCAAGAAGGGAACTCCTGGTGATAAATTTTATATCATCGCATCTGGAAACGTGAAGTTTGAAGGGCTTCTTGGAGATTCCGATATAGCACCTATTAAACGATATGGGCAGTATGAATATTTCGGAGAAGCTTCTCTCGTTCTGGATCTTCCTAGAGCTGCAGACGTTTTTTCAGAAACAGATGTAGTAGCTCTTACAATAGAAAAGAATAAGTTCTTACAATTTATCAGAAATACAGATCTGAGACAAAACTTGATCCGACTGAACAGCATTCGTGATAGTAACTCTTGGAAAACACTGTTAGATTCACGCCATTTCAAAGGGCTTACAAGTCATCAGGTCACTCAATTAGAAATGATCATGAGACTTTCTAAGGTGAACAAAGGTTCAGTGCTTATCACGGAAAAAGCGTTTTACCACGAGGCATATATTATTCGTCATGGAAAAGTAAGCGTATATCAACACGGCAAAAAATTAGCTGAGTTGACCGACGGAGATTTCGTGGGAGAGATTTACTCTATATCCAAAAAGCTGGTGTCCAATTACACGTTCCAAGCAGAATCAGAAACGGAATTGTTCTCTATTTCTCAGAACGAACTCATCCAGTACATTAAACGGAATCCCGGCGTTTACATGAGAATGAATACCGTCTACTGACACGGGAGATATAAATGGAAAGAGTCCTACAATTTACTGAAGAGCATGAAGCTTTTCGTGATATGGCGCGTAAGTTTTTCGAAACTGAAGTAGCTCCTCATCATCATGAATGGGAAAAAGTCGGAATGGTTCCGAAAGAACTTTGGAAAAAAGCAGGAGCAAGCGGACTGCTTTGCCCAGACGTTCCAGAAGAATACGGTGGATCCGGCGCTGACTTCCTATATAACGTTGTTGTAATAGAAGAATCTTCCAGATCAGGGAACAGCGGATTTTTCGTATCACTTCATAACGATGTGATCGCACCATATATCAGCGCTTATGCAAACGATGAGCAAAAAAAGAGATGGTTGCCTGGTTGTTGCAGCGGAGACAGCATTTTAGCGGTTGCTATGACAGAACCTGGAGCGGGTTCTGATCTAAAAAATATCAGAACTAGCGCCGTGGATAAAGGTGATCATTATGTGGTCAACGGTCAAAAAACATTTATTTCCAACGGACAGCTTGCAAATTTAGTAATTACGGCCGTGAAACATGAAAACGGTACGATTTCACTTGTTATGATAGAAGAGGGGATGAAAGGTTTCGAAAGAGGTCGTAATCTCGAGAAGATCGGGTTAAAAGCTCAGGATACCTCGGAATTATACTTCAATGACGTAGTAGTTCCCAAAACGAATGTAATCGGAAAAGACGGACAAGGTTTCCGTTATTTGATGATGAAACTCGCACAAGAGCGTCTCGTATTGGCAATTGCAGCGGTTGAAGCCACTGCACTTGTTCAGAGAATGACTCTAAAATATATTAAAGAGAGGATGGCTTTCGGGAAAAAAATCGGAAGTTTTCAACACATCAAATTTCAAATGGCGGAGATGGCTACGGAACTAGAAATGTGCCGCACCTTCGTCGACAAAGTGGTTTCGGAGCACCTTGCTGGAAAAAAATTAACTGTAGAGGCTTCTATGGCTAAGTATTATTCCACTGAGATGCAAAAACGTCATACTGACCTTTGTCTCCAGTTCTTCGGAGGATACGGTTATATGATGGAATACCCGATCGCAAGAGCGTATTTGGATGCAAGGATCCAAACGATCTACGCTGGGACCACCGAGATCATGAAAGAAATTATTGGTGGAAGTTTAGGACTCTGAAATAAACTCGAAATAGCTATCGTCCAAGGGTAAAATGGATCGAATGGCTCCTTTAAAGAGTATAGTTAGGCGGTGTATTAGGTATACCGCCTTCCTTATTTTAGCTTCTTCTGTATATTTCATCCCAGTTTCTTCTGCAGAAGCACAGGTAACATGTTTACCTCCTTCTTCCGGAAACAATGTCTGTAGTATAATTCCTGCCTCCACAGTGTCTCAGTTCAACGGTTTGGAAGAAACCATTCGCAAAGAATACCTGAATGAGCTCACCAAGTCTATGGCGGATGCTTCCGTTCTCGCAAATATCAACTCATCCATGATGGGACCAGGGACAATCAATCGTTTCCAAGTGGGAGCGGGCCTTGGAGTCGCTGGAGTCCAAAAAGATGATATCAATATTCAATATGGTGATATTGCTATTCCTAAGTTCCCGAATGTAGGAGCTTCGATCAACCCTGGAGCAATGGTAGGTGTGAACCTAGGCTGGTTGCTTGGGCAGGGACCTTCTGACCAACCGGATAAAAATGATCAGAATAAGGATTCTAATAGGTCCTTCTTGCATAGGATCAATATTTATGCTCACGGATTCCAGGGTAATATTGCTAACGGAGATATAAAATCTCTGAGTGATTCAACTTCCAAGGACTTATCCATGTCCGGGAATGTAAACAGTTTCGGTGTAACTGTCAGATTCCAAATTGCTAGAGAAAGATATACTAAGTTAGACTTCTTCGGATTTACTGGAATTAGTTTGGGGATCGGTTTCCACAGAAAATGGGAAGAGATCAATATGAACTATCATCCAAGTGGAACAGATGCAGTTAAAGTTGAGTTTGGTCCTGCAACTGGTAAATGGGATGCGGATGTTAATTTCGCTTATCAATCTAAAGTTCAGTCTGTTCCTGTAGATATTAGAACTGGAGTTCGCCTCTTCTATTTTTTAACCTTATTTGCGGGAGCAGGTATTTCTAATAATACTGGATATACCAAATTGAACTTGGGAGTAAGTGGGCCTCTCTATCTGGCTCTGGATCCTAATGCATCCGGTCTTCCTCCTCAGGTTATCCAACAGATGAATGGTAACGCAGGTGGTACATTATCCTTAAGGACCAGTGGTTCTGCTGATGTTAGGACTCAGATGAACTATTTCGTGGGTGGTTTCGAATTGAACATATTGATGTTCAAGGTATTGGCAGAAGCTATGGCTACTGATGATAAGATCTATTCTGCGAACCTAGGTATTAAGTTCGCGCTTTAAAAATAGTTCTAAGCCCGGGGAATCGGGCTTACTATTTCTTTTATTTTTATTATAAGCTTATCGAAAAAAGGCACGCCTTTTGCAATATTGTCAGTAGAATGCAAAAGCTTGGATTTAACTAGATATAATGTTCAGGAATTCAGCATTTAGCATCAAAGGTATCCGATGATCACTACTCCAGGAAAACCTCTACATCTCTCTTGTATCCCTAGGGGCGAGGCTTATGCTCTAAAGGTCAATATTTCCAAAAACGAGATAGGGATCATTTATAGGGTCACGGCTGTTCTATATGTCCATGGTTGGAATATAGAAGAGGCAATTGCCGAAACCTCCATGGATGGTTATATCCAAGATATCTTTATAGTGAAACGTATTGATGGCGCACCTATGACGGACGAACATCTGAATGCGATCCACGCGGATCTTCACGACCTATTTTATGGTGGAATGTCCGTAATGAACTATTTAGCAAACCATCCTGAAAAGATGGAAAGTTTAAGAGCCAAGGTGGAGATTGCTCCTGAAATTTTCCTGTTCAATTCAGAGATCAGCGATTCCACAGTGATGGACCTCAGAATGGAAGATAGACCTGGTATTTTATTTGAGATCTCTCAGATCTTATTTTTATTCGGAGTGGATATTTTATCCTTTAAAGCAGTAACGGATTCAGGCCAGGTAAGAGATACATTCTTGCTTAGACTAGAGAATGGATCCAAGCTGAATGAAGATCTTCATTTTATTAGATTAAAAGAAGCGTTAAACGCAGTTCTTTAATTTTTAGGAGCAGGCTGTTTTACAAACAGGAATAATCCTAAAAATACAAAACTTAAGATCCCTGATAACAAAAAGGAAACCTGAGGGCCTTTCTGGGAATATACCACACTGAATAATATCGGAGAGATCCCTCGACCGAAAGATCCTAAACTTCTTAAGATCCCTAAATTTTTTCCCTGCTCACTTGGAGAAGAGAATAAGGATACGATAGAAGATACAGTAGGATTTAAGAATGCACTTCCCATTGCTAAAAATGTCAATGCTACGAATAATAGAAATGTAGATTGTTCAGAAGCAATCACTGACGTACTCGAAAAATATAAGAAAGAAAATCCGAATATTAAAAATACAGAAGCAAGAAGTCCTACCTTCTTTTCAGGAACTTTTCCGCTAATTCTGCGAATAATTCCACCTTGTACGAATACGATGATGAGTCCTATATAAACAAAAGTGTAACCTATACTTACCGGTTTATACCCTAAGAACTGATCCAAATAAAAGTTAAGTGAAAACTCAAATCCAGAGAAGAACAATAGGAAGTATAAATTTAGAAAACCTAAATACATGATCTCTTTGGAGCCTAGATCAAAAACTCCTAATGCAGGATGAATTCTTCCTGTAGATTTTTTACGCAAATTATGAGGAAGAGTTTCTCTGAATCTAAAAAGTATTAAGAGTAAATTTACAAAAGACGCAGCAGTTGCCATTAGAGCAACAGAAGGGAAGATAGTCATCTTATCCAATGGTAAAAAGGGAAGAAGATAAGAAGGATCGGTATGAGCTAAAATTCCGCCGATGGATGGACCTGCGATAAATCCGAGACCGATCCCGGCTCCAACCATTCCCATTCCTTTAGTACGATCTTGTTCGGAAGTGGAATCCGCCATCGCAGCAGTTGCTACGGAAACATTCCCTCCCATAAGACCTGTGATGAGCCTTGATAGAACGAATAAGGAAAAACTTCCTGAGAATAACCAAACTAGGTAACCTAAAAAACTACCAGTGCATGTAAAAACTAAAACTGGTCTACGTCCTGTGCTATCTGAAAGTTTTCCCCAAATAGGTGAGAACAAAAATTGAAGAATAGAATATAAACTGGCTACGATCCCACCAAAGAGCGCTACGAAAAGTTTCCAGTCGCTTGTTCTTCCATCTAAAATGCGGGAAGTCCAACCAGCTAAAAGATCCAGGACTGGATCTCCCGCCTGAGCCAAGAAATGATTTAGAGTTTCTGGAAAGATAGGGAAGATGAGGGAAAATCCCATCATGTCAATGAAGACTGTAAGTATTAATATGAAGGATTGTTTCCTCATCATGGGTGGCCTGAATAAGATGAGGCCTAGTATCCGGGACCCTGTTTGTTTGTCCCGAATTTTTCTAGGAGATGACTTTTATCAAATTTTCAGAATTTTACTTTTTAGTAAGCTTTTTCAGCTCTTCTAAAGCGGACTTAGCCTTTGTTTTAAAATCTTCCGGAAGAGCTTCGTCGATTTGTGCTGAAATTTTTTCGAAATTCTCTTTGAGCTGATTGATCACAGCTTTAGAACTTTCGTTTGCATTCAGCAGTTTGTCCTGAGCGTCGCCTACAGTTTTCTGGATCAGGTCCCTGAGCCTATTTGCTTGTTCCGATTGGTTCTGTGCTCCCTTGCTCTTTAAGTCCTGGTAGGCATGGTCTAGGTCGGTAAGGCTTTGTTTTAGTTTATCTTCTCCGGATTGAAATAATGCGATTCCGGCGTTTAGGATGTCCATTAGAGATTTTTCCATGATTGTTGCTCCGAGGGAACCAAGGATACAGAAGGAAAGGACTTAGGTCCAGTATGTTCGGAGGAAAAATCCGATTTTTTACTGATTTGAAAAGAAATTAGGAGGGGTTTTCCAGAAGTTTACGGATCTGGTCCCTGATCTTTGCTGCGGTCTCGTAATCCTCAGCTTTTAGAGCATTGTCTAGAGAATCTTGTAGGATCTCCAACTGGGACTTAGGAAGCTGAGAAATTTTTTCTTTTCCGATGGTTTCACCAGGGATCTCGTCGTCTTTCATTACGATCCCAGCTTCTTCGATGACTTTTTTTGCCAGATAAATAGGAGCATTCGCGCGAAGAGCAAGTGCAATTGAGTCACTCGGTCTTGCATCTAGAACGATTAATTCCTCGTCTTTACGTAGAGTGATCTTTGCGTAGAAAGTATTATCTATAATTTCTTCGATTGCGATTTTTACGATCTGCACTCCCAGAGTGGTGAGTAGAATTGTCATTAGATCGTGTGTCATCGGTCTAGGAGGTTTTGTACCTTCTAAAACGGAAGTGATAGAATGTGTTTCTAAAGGACCAATAAAAATCGGAACAACTCTCTGATCCGAATCGTCTTTCGCCTTCAAAAATACGGCAAAGCCCACATTCGTGAGAGAGATATTATATATGGTCGCTTCCAAAAGATCCATTTCCTAGTATTTGAACCTATCTTTCGTTTCCCGAAATGTCAAGCGTTCTAAACCTGGGGCTCAAGTCGAGTCCAATCCTTTGATCCAGGAGTCAATTTCCGAGCACATTTCTTTCACCACCGGCATGTGGAAAACGATACCTAAGTGACCCTGCTCGTACGAAAGAATCTTATTTTTTTTGTGAGGAAGTGCAGCAAGATCATTCTCGATTGTCTCACTCGGAACAACTTTGTCAACGGAACCCAAAACTGAAAAAAGTGGGATCTGCAGATTTTTTTGGAGCGCAGTATAATCCAAAGTTCCGTCGTAGGAAAGAAAAGATCTGTCTTGGCTCAATTGAGATCTTAAAAATTGAAGAACTACTTTTGTAGATTCTTCGCAGAAAATATCCTCGATCAAAAAATACCATTCAGGAGGAGAGATCTGTTTGTATCCTACGAAGTCTCTTAAATTTACAACTTTTGCATGAAGATCAAAAGAAACTGCTCTCAAAGAAGAATGTAATCCTAAAAGAAATTTGAAAAACTTATTTAGATCCACAGTGGGAAGAGTTGTCTGCAAAGAAAAAGAAGTCAGATCAAAAAGAAAATCGGAGATCGTTTTAGAAGGAACCAATTTCAGTCCCATCTTTAGAATGTCCAGGCCGGGGATCTGAGCCTGTAATCTCACAAAATTCGGAGAAGTGATAGAAACAATCCCTGAGATCAATTCCTTAGGATCCAGAAGTGGAACTGTAGGATTCGGTTTACGTTTTACGATCTCTTCGTAAGCGGAGCAATAAAAGCGAGGGATCATTCCCCCCATACTATGTCCAACTACTACAAGTTGTTCATTTGGAAAATTCTCTTTGATCCAGTTTAGAACTGCTGGAAAATCTTCTTGGATAAAATCATCAACAGTCCAGCCTTCTCGAATACCGAAAAGTGGTAGGGTCCTTCTGGATCTTCCCCGCATATCCATTGAGAAAACTCTATAACCATGGCGGAGTGATAACTCTCTGGCAACCTTGTCCATTACGGACCTTCTGCAAAAAAAACCAGGGATAAGAAGAAGGTTCTTACCAGTATCATTCCTTTCCTTAGGTTCGAAACGTTTCAAACTGACAGAGTATCCATCCCCAGAGGGGATTAGAAAACTCGCGTCCAAACGGTAGGACCTTTGGTAGGTATGAGAATCGAATACGATTGTAGTAACAGGTTCGTTTTGGCCGAAACCTCTGGTGTAAAATAGATGTTTTGCTCTGGAATGAAGATCTGACTTTTCGATATTCTTACGTGCGTAATATGGATCTCCTTTTAGATCCATCTCCTTGGAGATCACAAAGTCCACTACATCGTAAAGACTGTATAATTGCTGGCGAACTTCTTCTTCCTGTTCGGGACTCATATTGTCCCTGCGGATCCCCCATAACATACCGATTGGAAAACCCTTAACGAACAATGGAATGCCCGCAGCATAGTTCATGGTTTTGGTAAGAAGTTGTTTTAAGTTGGGATGGACCCTTTCATCGTCAAGGCTATGGAAATAAACTTCTGGCCTTGCTTTCTTTTCTACAGAAAGAATTGCTTCTCTTAAATACTTAGCAGAAAGATTTCCTGGATCTTGGATAGAGATCGGGATTGTATTTCGGATGAAGTCCTCGATACTTTGGAGACCGATTCGATCAGTCACCTGTTTCATTCTGAAATGGGTAGAAGATGCTACGATCTTCAGGTTTTTATCTTGGATCGCCTCGAAAATTGCATATTGGAATACAGGTTTTCCATTCGGAAGGGTCATGGAGACCATCTTGTTTACGAATGCAGTCCAAACTTTTTGGAGAAATAAGTTCGTACTTTCAGAAAGTGGAAAGATATAAATATCTTCCGCTCCCACCGTATAAGCGCCCCCTTTCCTGCGGGGCTTGGGGTTGACCTTTCGGGCTAGGGTCTGGTCCATTGTTTAAGTTTCCATTTCGCCCTTTACTCTGGCAATCTGGAATTCTGGCTAATTTTGGCCCGAAATTTAGAAAAATCGGGAAGAAATTTCTAAGATTTTACGAATGTAAATTGATCTGAATGTTCTTCTTTATTGCAGAAGCGAATAGAAATTTCCTTCTCTCCATTCAATTTCCATTGGATTTTTCCCTTCAACTGATCAACTAACATATTTACAAGTTGAAGTCCGAGTCCTGGAGAATAATCAGTGCGGAATCCTTTTGGAAAAGGAACTCCATTGTCTGAGACTACTAGGTTCACCAAAGTATCTTCTTTAAAAAGTCGGATGGAAATTTTACCTTCCTGCTTTTTAGGAAATGCATATTTAAAAATATTAGTGACTAATTCATTTAAGATGAGTCCGAGAGGAATTGCACTCTTAACATCTATCTCCAAATCATTCAGATCAAGTTGTAAAGAGATCTCTTTTGTTTTTTCTTGGAATGCATTCAGTAAATTTTCGGTGATCTTTTGGATATAACGATCTAAACGAACAGAATGGGAATTATTGGAAGTATATAACATCTCATACAAATTTCCAACGGAATGGATGCGATTTACTAAATTCTCCAAAGTACTTCCAAGCCTAGTATCAGAAGATCTGGATGCTTCTATCTCTACGATAGAACTGATCATACTCATGCTGTTTTTGACCCTATGTTGGAGTTCCTTATATAGATAATCTCTTTCGTGAAGATCTTTTGCCAATGTTTCCAGAGCTTCTTTTGCTTCTGTGATATCTACGCAGGAACCAATAAACCCAGTAAAAATCCCAGATTCGTTAGTAATCGGAAGACCATTGTCTTGGATCCATCTCCAGTCGCCGTTTTTGTTTTTTAAACGATAGGTCATACTGAAAGCTTCTCTTGTATCGAAATGGCTGGAATAGATCTGGATACATTCTTCTAGATCATTTGGATGCACACCTTCCGCCCAACCGTCTCCCATCTCTTGCTCCATACTTCTTCCTGTAAAATTCAACCAAGTTTGATTGAACCAGTTACATTTTTTATCCAGGCCGGAAACCCAGATCATTACTGGAGCAGCGTTCGCAACACTTTTAAACCTAGTTTCGCTTTCTTTAATATTCTCCAGTAGACTATATTCTTTGGAAATATCTCTGAAAACCAAAACGGAACCTATAGTGTATCCTTTTTCAGAACGAATAGGAGCGGAACTTTCTGCGACCCTATGTTCGGAACCTGATTTAGAAATGAGTAGTGCTTGGTTTTCCAGGCCCATATTTTTTTCTTTATTAGGCGTGAGTGCATCTACAGAATTTCTCATTCTTCTTTTGGTTTTTGCATTAACAATTTTAAAAACTCTTTCTATAGGTTCTCCGATCGCTTCAGTCCTAGTCCAACCGGTCAAAGTTTCAGCAACGTAATTCATATCAGTGATATTGCCTAACTCATCTGCGGAGATAACACCATCTCCAATGGATCTTAATGTTGCTTTTAGAAGTTCTTGGTTTTCTTTTAAGGATTCTTCACTTCTTTTTAAACGAAGATGGGATTCATAAAGTTTGAAAGCCATTTTGATAGAAGCGATTAGAACAGTTTCTCCAGAATTTTTAACAACATAACCGTAAGAAGTGATCTTCTCTGTTTTTTCAACAATCTCAGGTTCAATATGGCTAGAGAGAAATACGATAGGGATGTCCCTTGTTTTTAGAATACGAACGGCAGCATCTGTTCCATCTTCGTCCCGTCCAAGATCAATATCCATGAGGACCAAGTCGATGGTGTAGTCGTTAGTTGCTATTTGGACCGCTTCTTCTGCGTTGTAAGCTGAGACAACTCTGAACCCATTCTTTTTCAATCTTTGGGTTTCGGAAAGCGCAATGATCGCCTCATCCTCCACAAGAAGAATGGTTTTTTTTCTTTCTTCCGGGATGGGGAAGTATTCTCTAAAAATTTTCTCTACAGTCTGGATCATCCCGAATTTCTCCTAACGTAAACTGTGTCAAAGTTTTGACTAATTTAGTTATTCTGACACAATTTACGTTATCCCAAATAAGAGAGCAAGCAAAACTGAAAAATTTAGACTGGCTTCTAATAGACTTGGTCTTCGGAAAATCTAATGTAAAAGACATAATATTAAGAATTCTTCACCTTATTCTGTCTCATTAAAGAGTTTATGTCTTGTTTGAGATCTATTCGTCGAAGATCCTACACGCTAAATTTCGAGGAGAACATGAACACATTCCAAAAACAAATTTTACCAACAGCGATCTATCTTGGATGTATCTCAATATTTCTCTCGGTGTATTTTTTCTACGAAAGATCACTGATCGGTTTTCCAGACGGACATCTCACTGATCTAGATCACGCATTTCTTTGGCTCTATCTAATCGTAGGCATTCAACATATTTTGAATGTGTTTGTGTTCATCTACTTTGGATTAGGGTATGGTTCCAGATTGAAATGGATCTTCTTCCTTCTATTCTATGCAGGAAGTATCTTTTTGTATTTTGGAGTAGATTGGTTTTTGAGAACGAATTTGGATCATGGAGTGGGTGGGTAATATTATAGATGTCAATTACGCAGGGGAAAGTTTTAGGTCGACACCATTTACTTTCATTGATGCGAGCTGAAATTTCTGATTTGAAGTTAACCGATATTGGATAATCCAGAAATTAGCTCGGCTGTTATTAGAAATGCATAAAAGTAGAATATATCAAATAGATTAATATATTTCTCATTTGGTATGGAGAGTCTTATTCAATTAATGTGTTTATGACTCTCTTTTTAAGCCAAATACTTACTTCAGATGATTATTACAAGTAAGATAGAAATTATCCCGATAGGTTAAAGCATACAGATTTTCTATTCTTCGCATCCAAAGCACATGTTCTAATAGCTGTTTTCTGCTTAGATTTCCACTTTAAGCAAACATAAACTTCAAAAGATGTTCTCACATATTCACGATTAAAGGCTTGATCTCCATAAATCTTTATCCCATATTGCGGTCTGGCAGGAATTTTGAGATTTTTTTTATAGAAAACAGACAATGTCTACTCAAGAAATACCCAAAAAGGAAATACTTGAGTAATAAATAGTCGTTTCGGTGCAATAGGGAATTAATCGATATAATGAAACAAAATGATCTAATAAAAGAAGCTGTAAGATTCAGCGAAGGAATGAAAAAATTAGGATATTCCCCTCAAGATATAATAGATATTACTGGTGCATCTCTTTCTACTGTTCGGAGATGGAAAGTAGGGGAACTAAGTATTCCAGATCCTGAACTTATACTTCTTTTAATTTCAACGGGATTATCTATAGACTATGTCAGAACAGGCGAAGGGGGACATGAAGCTTCAGAAGAAGAATTTTTAAGAGTGTTCCAAAGACTTTTACAATTGGGATTTGATAAGTCATTATTATTGTCGAATCTCCAGTTAAATAGGATAGATCATAAAGCAAACCTAATGGAGTTTGCAGATCAAGAGCTAATAATTCAGGTAGCAAATTCTTTAATTAATAATCCGGAATCTAAAATTCTTCGAAGTCTTTTTTCTATTGTATCTCTACTTCCTGCTAAAGATCAGAAGGCTCTATTAAAAGAAGCGATAAGAATCGAAGACGAATTATTTGAAAAACTAAAGAAAAGTAAATAAGATCTATTAAAAAGCTTACGCAGCTTTTTAGACATAATGCTCTTTAAGAAGAAATGTATAGGTTTTGGTACACTTTAGGGATAAGAATTTCAAAGAAGCTGATTAAACAAAAAATGTCAAAAATGACTATAAATTGCCTTCGTTCAAAATGAATTAATTTGACTTTCATTTTATCAGAATGAAACTGGCTAAGTAAGTAAGAAAGTATAACGTTACCTAGAGGATACGAAATATCCCATATGTATAATCTGATCGTTATATGGATTGAAAATTGTGAAAAAGAAACTAAATCAGCAAGCTGAAATAAATTTTACTTATGAAAGAACTGCTCGGCAAAGCTTTTTTCTAAACGATCTTCTTTCCATTCCCCAACGGATATTATTGCACCGCGAGAATCAAAAAGAGTACCCTTTCCTTCTCTTTTTCCTAATTTCCATTGGCCTATATACTTGCTTCCATTTTCAAAAATATACAAGCCGCCTCCTTCAACAATTCGCCCGTTATTATAGATTCCGAGTAGGGAGATCCCATTTCCAAGGACGAGAAGGCATTTACCTTCTGCTTTTCCGTGAACATATATGCCTGAGAGCATCGATTTATCCGGCCAAGTATAAGTTCCCTTTCCTTCAACTTGGTCATCTATGAAATTTCCTTCGAAAGAGCTATTATCTATATTATGAAGTCTTCCTATACCATGTTTCTTTCCAGCCTTCCAGGTTCCTTCGTAGAAGAGACCGTCAGGCGAGCGCAATATTCCAAAATCCTGATATTTTCCCTTATAAAAGTTTCCAGTATAAAGGGTTTCATCCGAATATTTCAATGCTCCGAAACCAGTATGGCAATTTCCATAAATACATTCGGGACTAAATTTCCAATAGGCAAGGGCTATTAAAATGGAAAATACAATTACGGAAAGGCTAGAAAATAAAATGCCTTGCTGTTTCGACGATAATGAACCAAGCAATCTGAAAAGTGATGCTAATTTGTTAAGAGAATTATTTAATATTTCCTTCATGTTATTCAAACTCAGGTTAAGATGTTTCGATAATATAATTAATTTGCCGCGCTTCAATTGTGCTATTGTATGTTCTTATAGTTTTTTGTAATTACTAATTCGATATAGAGAATGAATTAATAAACCTTTGGGGGATTGAAAGTTTGGGTTTTTATCAAAAATTTGCGTTAGTCGGAATGATTGTTTTTGGAGTAGATTGTTTCAGTCAATCACAACCTAGTATGGAAGATAGAACGAAGGCCTCTGAATTGAACATGAAAGGAGTTCAGCTTTTGCAGGCGAAAAACATTGAAGCCGCCAGGGAAAATTTCGAAAAGGCAGCCAAGGCGGATCCTGTAGTGGGAGAATATGTGAATAATATCGGCGTGACATATTTGAATGCCGGTCAGCTAAAACCTGCAATTGATTACTTTACCAAGGCAACGGAAGTTGAGCCGAATTTACCTCGTCCCTATTATAATCTTGGAGTAGCTTATCAGGCTCTTCGAGAGAATGATAAAGCAATTTCAAGTTATGAAAAAGCAATTTCACTTTCACCGAACTGGCCGGAAGCGCTTTATAACTTAGGAATAGTTTATTCGCGAGTAGGAGACAAGAAAAAAGCCATCGTTTCTTATAAGAAATTTATTGCAATCGCTCCTCCTGAATATTCAGGTCCAGTTCAAGATGCAAAGTTAAAATTAATAGAACTTGGAAAGGATTAATAGTTTAGGATGAAGCTTAGGCAATATAAATTTATCATATATACATTTCTAATAATAGTATCTACAGTTGGGTTTGGGTGTAAAGGAGGTTTGAATTTAGAGGAATTTGTGGAAAAAAGACTCAAAAACAGAGAAGGTAAACCAAATTTATTTTCACTGGATGGAACTTCTTTTTCTGCGGAGACATTTAGATCAGAACTTCTTTTTGAGAGAAGTCATTTTGAAACTAAGCAAGATTTTCCTCCTCCACAAGAGTTGCGACGTTATTTAGACCAATACGTTGAAGAATCCGTTATTCTCGATGAAGCGTTATCCGATTTAGATCTGAATAATCCAGAAGTTGCTGCGTATCTTTGGCCCTTTATTCGCAGAGGGTTAGTGTCATATTATTTGGATAAAAAGTCAGGAGTTTTCGAACTAAATAATAACTATGAAGATATAAGTGTTCCTGAAAAAGAATTAGAGGCTTTTTATAAAGAACATGCCTCTTCGTTTAAAGGAATGTCAGAAAAAGAATCTTTGTTGAGAATTTCCAATTCTGCCAGGTTTGCGAAATGGAAAAAATTATATGAGTTAAAAAACGATTCGAAGAAAGACATTTTGGGAACATTAAGAAAAAGGCATACGGTCTTGATTCGGGAAGGCGAATTTAATAAGTTAGGATCTGAATAATGATAAAATTTAACCCCATTCATCGCGCTGGCCTCATAGTGTTTTTGTTCTTAATCGTTTCTTGCTCTTCTCAAGAAGAGGCTCAAAAATTTTATAATTCGGGTCTAAAAGCATATTCTGAAAGAAATCTAAAGGTAGCTACTGAGAATTTCGAAAAGGCAGTCGATTCGGATAAGAAGAATATAGCAGCCCGACTTATGCTTGGAAAATCATATTATTACACCCAGAGATTTGAGGAGTCCAAAGAGATTTATGAGAACTTTCTAAAAGATTATCCAGGTAATTCCTCTGCTCATGTATGGATCGCAAGGATTTTAATGTATGAGAATACGAATGCAGAAAAAGTTAAAGAAGCGAAAGAACATTTATTTAACGCAATACAATTAGATGATTCAAATCCCGACGCTCATTATCACTTAGCTAAACTTTTTGAGTATGAAAGCGATGTAGTGAGCGCCTTATTAGAATACAACAATGCGCTTAAACTCGGCGGTCAATTGAGTCGCGTGCATAAGGATTTAGCAATTCTTTATAAAAAAGCAGGCTTGGATGAAAGGGCTCAAGAACACTTGAGAGCAACATCTCTATCTGATCGCGTTGTTTCAGGACCTCCTGAGGAGAATTATGAAGTCGAATCGAATCAAAAGAAGGGAAAGAAAAAAAATTCTAAGTAGGGTGTTAGGAAGGGTTCTGTAGTTCAATGCGAAAAATATTCAATAAATTTAATATACCTATTTTTTTGATCCTTAGTTTATTTCTTTGTGTGTCTTGTCATGACGGGCTAAATGAAACAGAAATGCTTTCCAAACTCGGCCTCCAATGGACAGATTCTTTTCAATATCCAGAGATAACATTGACAAATCCGCCTAATGGCGCGTTAGAAGTGTCTTCCAGTTCAAGGATTATTATAGATTTTAACAAATCGATGAACACAATCATTACCGAAGGCGGGGTTTCGGTTGCTGCAAATGGGGGAAACACCACATTTAATCCAGCTTGGATCTTTGATTCTCGTTTAATTTTAGAATTTCCTAGTGGATTAACCGAAGGGAAAAGATACGAGATTACTTTAAATAGGTCTGGAGTAAAAGATTCAGACGGTAATTTCCTTCCTAAAAACTATAATTTTCATTTTTATACTGAAGGAGGCGGGCATGTCCCAACTATTTCTTCTTCTAGTCCTCAGCCTAACGGAAGTGTGGTTACTGGTTGGGCAGTAAATGGAAATATTATTATAAATTTCTCTGAACCAATGGATGAAGCATCCACGAATTCGGCCGTTTCTTTGAGCGGTGGTGCTGCCTTATATGTTCCAGTGTGGAACGGCAATCGGACTCAATTGACCTTACAGTTAAAATCAGACTTAGAAGTAGGAACTACGTATACATTAAAAATAGGGACTTCGGCAAAAAGTAGTGCCGGAATAGCATTGGCATCCGAATATTTAGTCGTTTTTAGTACTGGATCAACTTTTACGAGACCAGACGTTCTGGCTGACGTAACTGTTGGGACCTCTTGGAATTCTCCTCTTCCAAGTCCCTTACCAGCAGTGAATTCTCCTTATCACGGAGTTTCTAAATTTGATAGTTTTACTTTTCAGTTCACAGAGACAATGGATCGGCAAAGCGTTCTTGACGCTATAGCTTTCGAACCTTCTATTTCAGGTGTTTATAGTTGGATTGGACCATCCTTATTAAAATTTACTCCAAACAATTCATTAACTCAAGGTAAAACTTACAGATTAAAAATAGATTCAACGGCCAAATCATCCCAGGGCCAATTATTACAATACGGATATGTAATTGATTTCGTTGTGGATGACCCCTTCACGAGTGTTCCTATTGCATTTAATAGTGTAGATGGGAAAACACTTTCAATATCAGATTGTGTAACTTTAATTTCGGATCTTACTATTTCAGGACCGACTTTTCCGAATCAATCTATAGAGAATGTGATTAATCCACAGGTAGCTTGTACATCCGTTTACCAATTCGAGATTAGAGTGAATACAGCTGGAGGAGGTGCCTTAAAAACTTCCGGTGATGGAGATGTTTTTTCGAGCTCAAATATTTCAGTTGATTATATGTATGGAGGTCCTGCATCCCCAGCTTTAAATATTTATCAAATTAATTATATTCCAAGTCCTAATCCGCAGGTACTTAAGGTTCTCTTATCCGGAAATCCAGGTAGTGGGCTAAGGTATAAATTTACACTTAAGGGCGGGTCTAGCGGTATACAAGACGCTTACGGAAATTATCTTAGTAAGGATTTGCAATTTATATTTTATGGAAACTAAAGCTAAATTATTCTCCGGAATTCGTATGCGAAAGGGAATTTCAATTTTATTTTTATTATCATTAGTTCAGTGCTCTCAGCTATTGGATAATGCGGACGGACCTTTCGCATTTTTACCTTCCTTTGATGTTTTAAATGATTTTAATCCTCCAACTGTAAAATTTACGTCTCCAATACAGGGAGCAACAGGAGTAGATCCAGCAAGTCATGTAATCATTACTTTTTCGAAAGAGATGAATACAAATTATACCGAAAGTTCATTTTCTCTTTCTAATAATGGGCAGACGATTGACGGTATCTTTGAATGGGTTGAAAATACAATGGTATTCAAACCGGCAAAACCTTTGTCTTCCCCAGGTTTATATACTTATGTAGTAACTAAATCTAGAGCGGAAAGTATATCAGGAGTAAATTTGCTAGATGATTTAAGGATTAATTTTAGTTATAATTCGGATCTTACTCAGCCTAAAATAAGCCAAACAATACCTGCTGATCATGCTACCGCTGTTGCTCCGAACACATTTTTTACAATCATTTTTGATAAACCAATGAATGTCACTTCAGTCCTTAGTGGGATAAGTACAAGTCCAGATATGGGATTACAAATACCAGCTACTGTAATTTCTAATAATAATACTAGATTCGAATTTCACCCAGCCGCAGACTTAGCATATGGGACTGTTTATACTGTAACCATTCCTTCTAGTGTAAAGGATGCCTCGGGAAACCAGATGGCTCAATCATCAAATATTAGTTTTACCGTAGGGGATGACTTTACTACTCCTACTTTGTCTTCGATACAATTTTCAAGCCTGCCAACAAATCATTTGACTAACGAGTTTAACGTTATTTCCGGAATGAACAAGACTGATTCTATAATACTGGATTTTTCTGAGCCAGTCCGTCCTTCATCTCTTTTAGAAGCTATTTCAATTTCTCCTTCGCAAAGCTACCGCGTGAACCAACTAAATGGCCCTGGAAGTTCTTATTCTATTACGTTTGATGAACCTTTAGATGTATACCAGGTTTATAATTTCAAGATTACTACTTCTATAGTCGATTTACAGAACAACAAACTAGATAAAAACTATAGTTACTATTTTAAAATTGACGGATCATTTTCCCAGAAAATAAGGATGCGAGCAATCTTTTCCGATTCTGGATTTTCTAACGGACTTTTTACGAATCAAATCAATACAAATGCTCCTCAATTGAATACAAGTTCATGCAATGCTCAAGAATGTACCCAGCAATTATATCTTCATTTTTGCTATGATGATGGAACAAGCAGCTGTCCTGGCTCACCTTATACTTTAACAACTGGATCAATTTTGTTTTTGAGTTCCCTTAAGGTCTCCATCGAAAAAGAGTTTGGTCCAACTTCAGTCGGATGTTTGGAATACGTTAGTAATATTACCGATGTAACTCCTGTCGCTTATACGCCGGCTAGTGTCTTAGTATTCAGTACTACAGCTGCTTGCTTGGACATCGGAAGTACTTACTTAATTCGTGTAAAGGGTGGTTCTTCCGGAATAACTGACAACTATGGGAATCTTATGGATCAGGATTATACAGTTCGGGTAAGATTTTGATCTTTATTAAATGACACTTTATTTTTTAAAGAATCGAATCACTACCCTAGTCGTTTTGTTGCTGATCCTTCTCGTCGGGTTTGTAAGCATGAGGGATCTTAAGATCGACCTCTTGCCAGATATTTCATATCCTACGTTAACTGTCGTTACCGTTTACGAAAACGTATCTCCCTCCGAGATAGAAACGCTTGTTACGAAGCCTATCGAAGAAATTGTTTCATCAGTTAACGGGGTAGATCGAATCACCTCAGAATCCCTAGAGGGTGTATCTTTAGTGAAAATTAGATTTCGCTGGGGTACAAATATGGACACAGCTTCTATTCAGACTAGGGAGAAGGTAGATCTTGTAAAAGGAAGTCTACCCATTGATGCAAAAAAGTCAATTGTACTGAAATTCGATCCAAATGATGCTCCTTTGCTTCAGATTGCAGCGATTTCAACCGGAATTGATCCTAAAGAGCTTCGTAGTTTTATCAAGAAAAATCTATCTCCATACTTTGAGAGAGTGGATGGGATTGCAGCAGTATCTATTACAGGAGGATATGAAAAACAAATTCTAGTAAATATAGATAGAGGAAAGCTTAATGCTTATGGCTTGAGTCCCCAGGAAATCGTACAAGGTGTTGCTTCAAATAATTTTAATTTTCCTGCCGGTAATATAAAGAGAGAAGATCGTGAAATTTTAGTAAGAACGATGGGCGCGTATGAAAATGTAGACGCGATTTCTGAACTTGTAGTTAATTTATCCGAAAAAGGTGCCCCAATTTATCTGCGAAATGTTGCCGAAGTATTAGATTCTTATAAAGAAAGAACGAGTGTCAGTTATTTTAATAATGATGAATGTGTTGCTATAGTCCTAAAAAAGGAAGCTGGAAAAAATAGCGTAATCATTGCAGATGAAGCAAAAGAATTAATCGATTCTTTGAATCAAGAATTTGGTAGCAAAGTGAAACTTATCGTAGTTTCCGATCAAAGCAGATTTATCCGCGAGTCAGTGACAGGAGTTGCTTCTGCGGGATTTCAGGCGATAATAATTTGTTTTTTTGTATTATCCTTCTTTTTGGGTACTTTTCGAGAGTCGGCAATTGTAACCCTTTCAATTCCGATCTCGATATTAGTGACTATTGTTTTCTTCTACTTTCAAAAGATGACATTAAATACAATGTCTCTTGGAGGGTTGTCCGTCGGCGTAGGTATGATGGTGGACTCTTCTATTGTAGTCTTAGAGTCCATTTATGGTTTTAGGAAGTCTAAAAAAAGTGCTTTTGAAAGCGCGTTAGAAGGTACTCAGGACGTCTTCGGATCTCTATTCGCTTCTACACTTACAAGTATTGTAGTTTTTTTACCGATTCTATTCTTGGAAGGCATCGCAGCTTCAATTTTTCGAGAGTTTGCACTTTCTATTACTTACTCGCTTATTTCCTCCTTTTTTGTCTCAGTAACTTTTATTCCTGTATTAACTACCTTGCCGATGTTCTCTTCGCAGTCAGAAGGACTTGCGATATTTCGCCCTTTCTGGGCTTTTCGAGAAAGGATCTTAAATGTTTTAGAAAAGCTTTATGTATTTGGGATCGAAACTATTTTAAAAAGACCGAAAGTTATTCTACTTTCTATCTCTGTACTTATTCTCTTTACAGTTGTATTCTTCAAATTCCTTCCAACAGAATTAATGCCTCAAGTTCAAAAAGCCGATTTAAATGCGAAGATCATTCTTCCACCTGGATCTTCTTTACAGAGAACTGAAGAAGTTACTAAAGAAGTTTTAGAGGATTTGCAAAAATCAGGTTTTGTTGAAAATGCTTTCTTAAAAGTAGGCTACGAGGAACGAGATCTTGTAATTAACCCGAGAGGAGATTTTGGGTTGAATCGGGCCGAACTTTTTCTGCAATTAATTCGATATGATGCCGCAGAAGATCTATTTGAATCTACTAAAGAGGATATCTCGGAGATAGAAAGAAGAACGGGGGCCCAATTGGTCTTTGTTCCTGCGAAAGATTTACTTTCTGATCTTTTGCCGGAAACCAATGAGGGATTGGTATTAGAAGTATCTGGGCAGGATCTTTTTTTAGTTCGGGAAATATGTAAGGAAATCCAATCAGAAATCCAAAAAACAGGAAAGTTTGGAGAAGCGACGACTTCTTTCGGAGAAGATACTCCGGAAATTCGTGTTCTAATTGATAGAGATAAAATGGCTACGTTTGGACTTTCAGTAGAAGCGGTAGCTAAAACTTTGAGGTCAGTGATTAAAGGAGAAGCTGCTACCAGATTTAAGAGAAACGACGAAGAGATACCAGTCTTAATTCGACATAGACTCAATGATCGTTCCGGAACAGATTCCTTAGCTAATACACTTTTTAAAATCTCTTCTGGATCTCTTATTCGGTTACAGGATTTTGCATCGATAGTATCTGGAAATTCGAATAGAAAAATTTTAAGATACGATGGGAAAAGAGTTGGTCTAGTAAAGGCTCCGCTTGTTTCGACAACTTATTCGGAAGCATTAAAGATTGTTGAGCCAATATTAGAAAAGTATTCAAATAAAAAAGATATATCCATACTGCCTGGCGAAACCCAAAAGATAATGGAGAAATCAATTCAGTCTCTAACGTTTGCGGTGATCCTTTCAATTGTTTTAGTTTATATGGTCCTCGCTTCTAATATGGAAAACTTAGGGCTTCCTTTCATAATTTTATTCTCGATATTTGTTTCAGGTGCCGGTGTTGGATTAGGGTTAGTTCTAACGGGAAATACTTTAAATATAATTTCATTAATGGGAATCATATTACTTGCTGGTGTGGTTGTAAACAATGCGATTATACTTATAGAGTTTTATCAATTGCATGAGAAGGATTTTAAAAGTATTGATGAGCTTGTTATTGCAGGCGGGAGAAGACGCTTAAATCCAATATTAAGTACTACTGCCACTACAATCTTCGGATTGTTCCCTTTAATTATCACATTTGGACCACCTTCTCCTCAAGGGCCAATGGCTGCTTCCGTAATGGGAGGACTTTTGGTTTCTACTGCTCTTACACTTCTTTTTGTTCCTTTAGCATATCGATGGTATTATCTCCGCTTTCTTAAAGGAAGTAAGTGATTATGAATGCTATTCTATCTTTCTTTTTGAGAAGAAGAATAACTACGTTCATGATTTTTGGAGGATTCTTTTTTTGGGGTCTTCTTTCAGTAAAACTTCTTCCGGTTTCCTTAATGCCTCCAACGGATTCTCCTGCCTTGAGCATTGTAACAAAATATCCCGGAGTAGCCCCTTCTCGGATAGAAGAAATCCTTACAAAACCAATGGAAGAGCAGATAGTCGGAGTTGGAGGCTTGGAATCTATATACTCTACTTCGGAAGAAGGGGAATCGAGAATTAACGTTATCTTTTCCGATGTTAAAGATATAACTTTAAAGTCCGTTGAACTAAAATCTAAAATAGATTTAATAAGGCACACATTTCCGAGAGAAGTCCAAGAGCCTACTGTAATTCGTTATGATCCGAGTGATCGTCCAATATTTATTGTCAAATTAGAATCTTCTGCCTATTCATTGAAAGAATTAAGAGAAATCGCTGAAAATAAAATTAAAAAAAGATTAGAGAGAGTAGATGGTGTCAGCGAAGTACGAGTAGGTGGTGGCCGTTATAGGGAAATTCTTGTTGAGGTTAATCGTAACGTCCTAAATTTCTTAGGCATTTCATTATCGGAAGTAATGGAAAGTATACGTACATCAAACGTTGACCTTCCTGCAGGCAGAATTGCAGAAGCTAACGGTTGGATAAATGTTCGCGTTCTTGGAAAATTTTCTGCGATGCGAACTATGGAGGAGATTATTATAAGATCTCCTTCTCAAAACAAATGGGTAAAGCTGAAAGAATTAGGAAGTGTTTATGACGGTCACCGGGATCGTGAGGATATTTCTCGGGAAAACGGAAATGAAAATGTCACGATTTATGTTCAGAAAGCCGGTGATGCTAACACAATTTCCGTATGTGAAGGTCTGAAAGACGAGCTATCGCAAGTTTCGTTCCCTGAAGTAAAATCAGAAATCACATACGATCAATCTGAGTATATTCAAGTATCTATAGATAGGGTCGCGGGTTCTGCATTTACAGGCGGAATTATCGCAGTTATCGTTATCTTTCTATTTCTAAAAAATATGAGAGCTACTTTGATCGTAGGGGCCTCCATACCACTATCTATAATTGTAACTTTCGCCTTCATGTTTATATGGAAAATCGGTTTAAACGTGATGACCTTGGCGGGCCTCGCTCTTGGTGCCGGACTTTTGATTGATAACTCCATAGTTGTTTTGGATCGCATTTTTAGAATTCGCCAATCTGCATTTAGTGATGCGAAAAATACAAACAAATTGAATCTATCCACGATTGCTGACGAATCTGTTATAAGTCTCTATAAGGAATTGGCAGCCTCTACCTTGACGAATATTGCAGTTTTTTTGCCATTTTTCTTCGGTTCTAGAGAGTTAAAACAATTATATGGAGGAATGGCTTTAACGGTAAGCTTTTCCATTTTAATATCTCTTGTTGTTTCACTTTTCTTTTTACCTCAATTAGCAAAATTATTTTTGAATAAGCCTGAACATTTTGAAAATACCGGCCTAAACGATTTTTATAAGAGTGTAAATTCGATTTTAAAAAGTAGTCCTATCAGACTCAATTTGAATTTGTTTCAAGGTCGGCTCTATTTCGTTAAGAATACTTACATAAACTTCCAAAAATATTTTCGATTAGATTTCGTTCGAAAAAAATATCTTAGTGGTCTTGTTTGGCTTTTCCGTAATCCCAAATGGATCTATTCTCTTCTTTTATCTCTTTGTATTGCAGGTGTAGGCGTTACGCCATTTCTTAAACAAGAATATATTGATCCTGTGGATGCAGGAGAAATTCGTGCCAGCGTCGAATTAGAGACAGGAACTCACTTGGATGCAACAAGTCACCATGTCAAACGTATTGAAGAATTACTTAAGACGATTCCAGAAGTTGAAAAAATAAATTCCAAAATTGAAAAGTGGCATGCTGATCTTTATATAAAGTTAAAACCTTTAGATCAAAGGAGTAAATCTTCTGAAGTATTGATTGCTGAATTTAAGGAATTGACTTCACCTTTAAAAGACGTGTTTGTTTACTACGTCGAAAATTCTTCTATGGACAGCAGTAGAGAATTGGATATCGAATTTATCGGAGATAATACAGAAGTATTAAAGAAAATAGCAAAAGACGCAGCCTCAACTATCCAGCAGATTCCAGGGATTCAAGAAACTGTATTACGATTTAGAGATGGAAAACAGGAGTTTTTGTTAGATATTCATCAAGACAAGATGGCTTTAACCGGACTGACTTCCGAGGAGGTCGGAAATTATGTTCGTACAGCGATTCAAGGATCTATACCTACAAAGTTTATAGAAGATTCCAAAGAAGTTGATATAAGGGTTCGGTTTCGAGAAGAAGACCGATTAAATATCGAACAAATTCCTAACTATAAAATTCCAGGAGATAGATCTACCATTTCCATTGCGGAACTTTCTATTCAAAAAGAAAAGGAAGGCGAAACAAAAATTTATCGTAAAAATAAGAGAAGAATGGTTACTATAACTGCAAAATTGGGTTCTCTTGATCTCGGTTCAGCTGTAGAAAAAATTAGAGATTCTTTAACTGCACTTGATTTACCAAATAACTATTATTTTGAATTTGGAGGTTCTTTTAAAAAATTACAGAAGAACAGAATTGAAATGTTATTCATGATTTTTTTAGCCGTATTCTTGATATTCTGCATATTGGCTTCTTTATTCGAAGATTTGCTGTTACCGTGGCTACTAATGATTTCAGTTCCGCTAGGAATTTTCGCTGATCTTTTGATCTTATTTTGTTTTAGGATGAGTTTGAATATCTCAGTCTATATTGGTTTTATATTGCTTGCTGGAATTGCAATCAATAACTCCATTATGCTCGTAGATCAATCTTTGCACTTATATAGAAATAGTAAGATTGATAATAAAAAATTTGCATTACTTCGTGCGACGATTCAATCTGCGTCGGAACGATTGCGTCCGATTTTAATGACTACTTTTACAACCACGACTGCTTTAGTTCCAACTATGTTGGATTTTGGGGAGGGTAGTCAGTTATGGAGGCCTTTAGCAATTACGGTTTTTTGGGGACTTAGTATTTCTACCGCATTAACATTAGTTTTTGTCCCAGTTCTCTTCTATCACTTTCAAAGAAGGACGATAGTTGGAGGAGGGGGAATAATTCGCCTGTTTCGCAAGCAAAAGCAGTTTCGGACTATTCCGTTATCCTAATTTTATTTTGAAGGAATACTTTTGTCTTTTGGCTTTGGAGTAGATTCGCCTTCTTTTATATTTCCAACCGAGCCAGTCGCCACTAATTCACCTACGGATAATTCTCCCGAGATGCGAGATAGCTCTCCGCTTACCCCTTCAATGTTTACTTTCTTTTTAAAGAGTAAACCTTTGTTATCAACGAAAATAAATCCTTCGTCTTTTTCTTTACCGGAAAGAATACTCTTGGATGGGATATAGAAAGCGGGAACGGGATGTAAGTCTTGGATTTCTGCCCTAGCAAACATTCCAGGTTTTAATACGTCTTTCTCATTTTTATATATTACTTTGATTTCTGCAGTTCGGCTTTGTGGATCCACAAGTGGGCTGATTATCAAGATTTTTCCTTTAAATTTCTTTTTTGGAAAGGCATCTACAGTAAAATCGACATCTTGGTTGGGAGTTATTCTACTAAGATCCGATTCATTGACTGAGAATTTCAAAAGAACTTCCGAGTCATCGACAACAACATATATAGCCTGGCCTTCTTTTACTGCCTCACCTACAAATATCGAACGAGCAGCAACGATCCCTTTAATAGGAGATAATATTGTGGATTCCTTTATAAGTAATGTAGTGGAATCAATACTTGCCTGAATACTTTTTAAGTTAGCTATGGCAATGTCTAATTCGGATTTTTCTACGATCGTATTTAGTTCCAAAAGAGCGTCATTTAATTTGTTCTTATCAGTTGGAATTTGCATTCCAGCCTTTTTTAGATCCTCTGGTCTGTATCCGATTTGGATCGTATCTAGACTTTTTTGTGCCTTGAAATAATTTGTTTGTGCAGAGATTAACCCAGTTTCGACTCCTTTTAGCTCTGTTTCTGAAACTGCTCCTATTTTAAATAATTCTTGTTTATTTGAATAAGTTCTTTGGAGGTTTTCCATAGTAGCTTTTGAATCGTTTACGTCCGCTCTTGCTTTTTCAATATTGGAAATTTCCCTTTCTACTCTTTGTTTCGCTTGAATATATCTAGAACGACTTAGGTCGATTTGTTTGTTTTGAACTTCCAAAGAAGCTAAATCTTTTTTTAACTGAATCTCTAGATTTAGAGTTTCGATTTTAGCCAACGATTGGCCTTTAGAAATACGATCACCTTCTTCCCGAAAAATTTTTTCCACCCGTCCCAAAACTTTGGAGGAAATTTCCGCCTTTTGAAAGTGTGAAACACTTCCAAGAAGACTTACAATAATTTGTTGTTTTTTTAATTCAAGTGGGGTCATCTCGAAAGGCGGAGCAATATCTTCTTCTACCGTTTCTTTTTTCTTTTTTCCACAGGTTAATATTTGGATCGAAATTAATATAATTACGAGAATGGTTTTACTTTTTGTCATTTTAGGGACTTACCTTATTTTTTAACTTTAATCAGTTCTAGGCTATCGAGACTTGTGCCTGTAGCCATTTCGAGTTGAGAAACAGCAGTCAAATATTGAACACGGCTTGTTATCATCGTATTAACCGCTTGTAAATAAAAAATCTCTGTTTCAGCTAAATCGACTCGTTTTGCGTCTCCAAGTGAAACTTCTTTTTCTTTAATTTTTAATCTTTTTTCAAAAAGTTTTGCGTTATCGTCAGCGAGTATCATGGATTCCCAACATTGTCTATAGTTTTGAATGGCTTTTAAAACTTCTATTCTAACTATATCGTCTTGCTGTTTTCGAGTAATTTTGGCTTGTTCTGCACTTATTCCAGTTGATGCGATTTTCCTTTTGTATTGCAGATTATCCATAATATTCATTGTAGTTGTAGAAGTTAGGGACTTATTCGTATCATCATTTCTGGAAATATAATTAGAAGTGTCTTGTAGAGTATTTGCTCCGATTGGCATACTAAGTTTAAAATTAAAACCGTATTCTCTTTGTTTGGGTTCGAATCGATCTCCAGATCCAGCGTAATATCCACCAATTGATAAGGTGGGAATGTAAAAAGATTTTGCTATTTCAAATTCAGAAAGGGCCTGTAATTCCGCCGCCTTATTTCTTTCGAACTCTACTCTGGATTGAAAAGCTATGCTTATTAATTGATCAAGAGGTATTTCTTTAAAAGAAAAAGTAATACCGTTAAGAATATCAGCAGCGAGTAAGATGTTTGTTGTACTCGGTAGTCTTAATTGTATTTTGAATTCTTCTATCCCACTTAAGAAGGATGTTTCGGTTCGTTTATACTGCAATTGAATTTCATTTAACCGGTTTTCAATTTGAAGAACTTGAAGTTCCGTAGAGTCGCCTAATTGTTTTTCTCTTTTTGCAAATCGAAGTTGTTCTTTTTGTCTATCAATAGATCTTTTTTGGATCTCCATTTGAGCTTTATTGCTCAAGAGAGTATAGTAAGCAGAACGTACTTTAAACTTTAAATTGTTAATACCTAACAAGAAATCGTATTTCGATAAGTTTAAATCGTTTAAAGCGGCTTGGAGAGCCAAATGTCTTCTTCCGCCGTCGTATACTACTTGGTCTAAAGTGAGGGCTAATCTTTGGGATCTACTTTCTGAATCGTTTTCGATTACATTTGCATTTCTAAACCAGGAGACGGAAGCTGTAGGGAAATAAGATCTCCAATTTTCCTTAACAAGCAAGGCTTTGATTTTTTGCTGACCACCAAGTAATCTTAGATCAGGACTATTTTCAATAGCTATATCTTCTGCTTTTTGTTGATCGAGTATTAAAAGTTCATTTTCTCCTAGAACAGATACTGGCCCAAATAAAAAACAAATTAGTGTATATACAATAATACACTCTATTTTAAATGAAGTATCTCTCTCTTTGTTCATATTTTGGATATAAGATTAGTGATTAAATTATTCCCAAAATTTCCAATTGAATCCGGACTTGCTTGAGAAGCCAACAGTTGTTGCAATTTTTCTCGCCATCATTTCTGCTAATGTTGAATTATTTAAAAAGATTTCTGTCGTTACAGGAGAGCTAAGCTTTAGTTGACCTATTAAGCTGCCACCTTGTGAATAGATGCGAATGAAAATTCCGGTGGTAATCTCTTCGTCTAAAATATTTCCCAATTTCTTTTCGTAAATATATCCATCTAAATATATATCACATTTTGATAAAGTGCATGCTTTTTGAATAGATTCAGGTTTGGGCTCGATTGGTTTATCACTAGTTTCAAGAACTAAGTTTGATGAAAACATAGTGGGAGTAGCGGTGGGAGAGGGGCTAATTGTGTTTCCAACAGTATCATTCGTATTTTGCAAAACTTGTTTTGTTTCGGAAGGAATTTCTTGGATGAAAGCCTCAATCCCTTCTTTAAGTAAGTAGAAACGGAGATTATTTGTAAAGTTCTCACCTGCAAAAGTGGCAAAGGAGTTCGGCTTAGTTTGGATCCGATTAATTGCAATTCGCTTAATGTTTGGAAATTTTTCAGAAGGATTTTTGGCCTCTATAATTTCAGATGCGAAGCGCACTTTAGTTATTTGATAACTTGAACAAGAAATTGTAAGTAAAACGAAAAAAATACAAAGTTTAGAGAATGAAATTAATGATGCCATAATTGTCCGTTATTTGAGTATTTCCTCTTTGTCTTTTTATAATTTTCGGAAGCTTGCCTTTTTTCTTATTGAAAAATTGTTTTGCATTCGAAAATAAATATTAGATAGTATATTTGTATGGAAATTTGTGCCTTAAGGTCAGCCAACCGAGTTGTGATATATCTCAAATTGGTAATAATCATATTCGTGTGTTCGTTTAGCCTTGGGTGTGAATTGAAAGACGATAGCAACTCAACGGATAAACTTCTAAAAGAATTCGTAAATGGAGTCGCTACTCCATCATCCAGTGGTTCTTCCGACGGCAATAATTCCTTTTACACAGTTGGTGGAACAATTTCTGGCATGGATGGAGGAAAGACGATTACCCTTGCGAATAATTTATTCGAAGTTTCCGTTTTCGTTTTTAATGGTCCTTTTTCTTTCCCATTTTCGTATGAAAATCACGTAACGTATGCTGTTTCCGTTACCAGCCAGCCAGTCGGACAAACTTGTTCATTAGCAAATCAAAACGGCTCAATACAAGGAGCTAACGTTACTAGCGTTATTGTTCTTTGTAATTAAGTTATTTTCACCCCTAAATCATCCCTAAGGTAACGTTTCGAAGTAAACGGAACGCATATTCCATTTTGGATATTCCAATAAATATATCGGTCAGAATGAACTTTTCCTTGCATATTTTTGCCACGTTTGCAACAAAAGCTTAAGTATATAGGACTCTTCTATTTTTATATGACTTTGGGACAAATGGGATGGATTTTTCGGATAAATATTTTATCCATTTTTGTATTCATTTCCTTTTTGATCCCTTCATTATGGCAATTATCCGCAGATATTGTAAACGACTCTCGACCACTTCGCGTATCCTGGGAAGACGATGCACAAGAGAGAATCGAAGTATCATTTAATCAGAAAAAGAACTCGAATCTTATATCTTTCCGTCTTGGAAAGAATGATATATCTGAAATTGAAAATTCTGCTTCTCTTGCTATCTTGTTTGCAGAAGAGGCGTTTGAGTTAAATTTACTTCTTGAAAGAGAAAGAGAAATTAGTCTTCGTCCAATTGGTTTTTTCGATACTATTTCATTACATAATCCTAATGGACCTGAAAAGTCCTCCAAAGGTGGAATAGGCGATTTCGAGACTCTTAATTTATTATTTTTCGAATGGTTTTCAGGGGAATATTTTAAGGATAAAAGTTCGGACAGATTAGATCAGTCAATTGGGTATGTATATCCTGATTCTCTTTCTTCTTCTGATTTGAAATTTTACTGGCAAACAAATGTAAACTTAAGATCGATAAAGAAGTTCAGAAGGTATTTGGCTAAACTAACTCATTCTGATCCAGATAGTGATAAAAAATATTTATCATTTGTTTCTGATCTTTTCGATTTTTCCCACTTAGATTTAAGTTTTTTCTTCCAATCTTTTTCAATCTTACAACTTCCACATCTTAATAAGACCTGCTCTATAGTAGGGCAATCTATAGGCGTATCAGTGATTTCGCCTCTCTCGCAATTTTCTATTTTAATTCTGCCTTTAGAACAAAGGGAACACACATGATGAATCAACAAATTCAAGAAGCTCTCAATAAATTAAATCTTAAGAAGTTGGAATTTTCTTTTCAAAAATTTCAATCTTTAGCTTCAAAATTTCTGAAAAGATCGCGTAATATTAAAACAAGAAGAATTTTATTTAAGTTTATACTTCGTTTTGCGGTTTCGAGTCTTAAGAAAATATTTGTTACTATTATAATGCTCGAGATTGGAATAGCGCCTCTTAGCGCTGATCCAACTATCTTCAGAGATCTTTGGAAGAATGGTTCGGATGGTAAATTAGAAAGACAGTATGAAAGAGCGAATAACTCAGGTTCAGAAGCAGATTGGAATGATTCAGTAAACAAAGGATTTTCATTATTACGAGCTGATTGGGAAGCATCCGCAGATCGAGCGATTGAGAAAAACTTATTAGAAAACGGGGGCAGTTCCAATACAGCGTTAAAGGATCAACTTCTACAAGAGAAAGCTTTAGTTAGGAGCGAGTGGGAAGAAGATGTTCAAGAAGAAATCGAGAACAGAAAAGGACAATGGAAGGCTAAAGTAGCCTCTGGTAGTCTTGAAGATACTCTTGAAAATATAGACAAAGGTGCTCTTATCCAAGCGGTTTTACAAGCGGGAGTTGCAGCCCAGGCAGGAACGAATGCTAGTGAGAAGGCTGGTCTATTTGATTCTACTATAAAATCGTTTCTTACGAGTTTTCGTTCTAATTGGGAAACCGATTTGAATTCCAGAATAGAAGGAATTCAAAGTAATTCGAATCTATTATCTAATTCACAAAAGCTTGGATTTGAAACTGCACTTTCAGATATTAAAAAGAATATCCTTGCAGAATATTATTATGAAGAAAACTCAATTGTTGCCGCGTATCGCGCCAATTTTGTAGCAAAAGCGAATGCTGCAGATGATATTAACGGTCAAATTGCACAAGAAACAGATCCAAACAAACTCGCTCTACTTTTAATTGAAAGAGCACAGAAAAGTGCAGGTGATCTTTCCGGATTAGTTACCACAAATACTTCTACGAATGTAGATCCTAATACAATTGTTTCGAGCGGAGATGATTATCAATCAAAGTTTTTAGCAGCATTACAATCAGGTCAGAAACAATGGCAGGATGCGATAGACCAATTGGTTTTAGGAAAACTTAGATACGATAAAGAAGTTGAGCTGCAATGGAAGTCAGGAGAAGCAGATTGGGCAAATGCATATAATCAGATTTTAAAAGCAAAGTCTGATTGGACCCAAGTTGTAAATGCACAAATCCAAAAAGGGCTACAGTCCTGGGATGAATCTGAAGCTCAATTAAAAGCAAATAAAGAAAAAGCACTTGCTGAACTTGACAGGACTCTTGCGACCCAATCAGAACAATGGCAGGCTCATGTCCGAGGAATTGAAAGTATTGTAGTTGGGGGAGCAGATACACTCACCACAATCGAATCAAATATCCAATTTTTCCAAGGTGCTATAACTAGAGCAGAAAAACCAAATAGCGGATATCCAGCTTCTGTAGTTACAGAATATAGATCACAACTTTCTTATTGGCAAAGTTTAGAAACAAGAGTTCGAGATTTAGTAAAAAATTCCGGGAATACTTTGCATGATGATGATGTGAGAGGTGCAGATGGGCTATTGAGTTCAAGTGGTATATACACTTCTCAAGAATTAGAATTAAGAATTGCTCAGGCAGAATTAAAAGTATTACAAGAAAATCAAACAAGAGCCCAATCTGTTTATGATTATGCAGCGGCGAATGTAGGAAATAAGACTGCTGCACAATTAGAAGCAGAACTTGCATCAGTAAAAGCAGATTTCGAAACGAAACAAAATGCATATTTAGCACTTCTTGCTGAATTAAACGGAAGTAGCGCATCAAGTACATATTCACAAACAGGTCTTGATTCTTCTTCCTCTACTACAACTGGCGGTTCCTCATCCACTAACCCGACGAGTATATTGACTGACCTAGAAGCCGCAAACAAGGTTTTAGAAGATAAAAGAAAGGCTTTAGAGTTAGCGCGTTCTGAATTGATGGGTTCCCAGAACGCCTATGACAGTACTGTTAAAATGCAAGTTCTAATCCAAAACCCGGAATTACTTGGTTCAATTGGAGAGTTGAAAACAGACGGAAGTAATAAAACTGATTCTGGATTACGATACGAAATCGAACAGGCTAGTGAAGAACTTGAACGTCAGAGAGAGGTTTTACGTCAGCAAGAAGCTGCGATGTATAAGCTTACCTATGAAAGAGAAAATGCTCTAAGAACTCAGACTTTTTATAACCAAAGTTTAAGCCAGATTTTAGCTTTTGAAGATGTAAAAGAGAAAAAGGCAGCACTTGAGAAAATCCTGAGTGGTGACGGTACTTTAAGTGAGAAAATCGACTCCCTCTTAAGCGGGGATACACTTGTATCTCTTTATGGAAATACAGTCGCAGTTCAAATCCAAAAAGATTTAACAAGTATGAAATCCCAATTGGCTAATTTGGATACGCCTGTAGTAGATTCGAGTACTACATTTGACAGCCAAGTTCAACTTTTGAATACAGCAAGTACAAGTTTCCCGGTCGATGATCTAACTGCTAAAAAATCAGAATTAACAAATTACTTAAACCAGTTAAAGAATATTAGAAGCGGTTTCGGTTCTATATCTTCTTATGATACTACTTATCTTGGACTTGATCGCGTAGACCAAGGAATTGCATATTTAGAAAACTTACTTGGACAATGGGATACTAACTCTTCTGCGATGGAAGATGGATTTTCCAAAATTGAGGATAAAACTTCCGCATACAAAGATTATATTAGTGCAAATTCAAATTTAAAAGGAACTGCAGAGTATTCCAATCGGATCTTAGGCCTTGTAAATGATATCCAAGGTTCTGCTATTCAAATTGGACAGTTCCAATCTTTCGTATCTGATCTAAATCAAACAACAAGCTATTTGAATACAGTTCTTTTGGATGTGTTTCAGAGGGGCGGCACAGTAATCGATTCGAGTCTTACCGGAACAGATAGAACAAATGCTAAGAACGATTTAGCTGGATTTAAATCTCTTTTAGATTCTAGTTCTAAGGATTGGTCGCCAGTAGTTGCTGGAATGGGTTCTTCGTTTGGAGATATTTCTAGTCTCTTGGGGAATTTTGGAAATTCGATCCAGGCTTTTAGAAGTAGCTTAGAAACAAGAAACAATATTGCATCTACTGTGTCTGGCAAACTTTTATCATTCTACGAAAGTTTCCAAACTGAATATCTAGTTAGAAAAGACCAATTGAATTTTCTATTGGATCCGGATGGTGATTCAGAAAGTCTCCAAGCATTAAAAGAAAACGCTGAGAATCGCAAAAATATAGAAGGCGCAAAAATTAATGAAAAGGCTTTAGAGATCTTACATAGTTATTTAGCAGACTTACCTTCAGATAAACGTAATTTTAGTTCTATTTATTTGCAAGTCTTGAAGGATTCAGATTCTAACTCTTTGGATTTAGACTTAGATCCAGATTCTCTTTTAAATAGAAAAGCATTAGAAGTAGTTTTAAGTTTTTTCAGAACGAATGGGAATTCTATCTCGAATCAATTGGCTTCGTCTGACTATGAAGATTGGATCTCAAGTTTAGAAGAAGAAATGGATGCTGCCGGTGATGCAGTTTCTTTCTATGAGGGCGGGGGAAAATACACAGCCGCACAAAGAACCGAAATTAGAGAAAGCGGAAGTTCAGAAGAAAAACGTTTACTGAACGAATCCTATAATTTCGGAAGTACATTCTTCTTTGGTTCAGCAGTAGTTTCTAAAATATCTTCACTTGACCAAGCCTCTAAATCAATTAGTGCATTTGCAACTCAAGTTTCGACAAACGGAGTATTGTCTGCATTAACAGACGATTACTTTGAATCACAAGAGAACAAAACAACAGGACTACTTTCAGAAATTAGATCAAAGGTAAGCGGTTTATCTGATATAACAGCTTCCGATCTTTTGCAAGATTCGTTTAACTTAGGAACAAACATAGATCATAATACGGAAGAGGAAGATTTTAGAAAAAATCTTTTAGCCGAATATTTATCTGGTAAATCGACTACGGAAGATTTCTTCCTTGCAATGAGTGATCTTTCACAAATTTCGAATATTTTTGGAAGTAGTATTGCTTCCTCTGTTTATTCGGATGCTTCTAAACTAAACACAAAATATACTACAAATTTATCTGCTTATACTTTAGCATCTACCAATCTTGTTTCTTCACTGAATAGTGTTGATTCTCCGGTTAATTCTGCTCTTTCTTTATTTTCAGATGATAGATTGAATTATTTCTCGGGCCAGTTGAGTTCTTTGCAAGGTATCTATGGACTAAAAGATTTCCAAGACGCTGCAAACCCGGGAGTAAATGTTTTTACTTCTGAAGATTTTTCCTCTTTAGGAAATTATATTTCTTCTGTTTCATCTAATCTTTCTAACTGGAACTCAGCAAAAACGAATTTAGAATCAGCGTATAGTTCTTATAATGATGCAAAAACTGCTCTTTCTTCCTTAACTCCTGGTAGTGATACATTTTTAGATCAATCCGATGTTGTACTTTCCAAGTTTAATGATTTGAAGTCTGCTTATTTGGAAGCACAAGGCTTACTACAGATCATAACCGGGGATACACAGAGCGCATACACAGAAAGTAGAAACCTTGTGTCTCAAATGAAAGTAGAGGAGAGTCTTCCTTCTACTTTTCTTTTAAATGCAACAACTTTAGCTTTGGCACCTTCCGGGATTTTGGCACAATACAATACTACACCGGCAAATTTTACATACTTTGATACATTTCAAAGTAGTCCTGTAGAACTTCTAATCTCCCAGGAAATGGGTGTAACTCTTGGAATGCTTGGTCTTGCAACAGATCAAAGTAATTTAAGTAGTGTATTTGCACTTTCTGGCGGTTTAGATACAGTTTCCAATAACTTACAGTCCGTTTCTAAAACGTATGCTGCTTTACAAACTACGAAAGGACAAGTTGAAACATTCCAGGATGGATTATCCGATAAGATCGTAGTTTATCTAGGAGAAGGTTCTAAGAATCAAATTGGCCAAGATGATCTAATCTCGTATGTTAAACAACTCAGAGATTTTTTTATTACAAAACAACAGAACGGCGAACAAGTAAATAGCGCTATACTTACTGCTTTAGAAAATGCGGGAACATATACAGACGAAATTGAAAATTTAAAATATTTTAGCTCGATCGCTGTAGCAGATAGAACAGAAAGTAATCTAAATACTTCCTACTCAACCGCAAAAGACTATACTGCCACAGTAACGGAAGCGAAAACAATCTTCGCCGATTTACAATCCACTTTGAAAGCATTACAAGATTCAGGTCAGCCTGTTTATAATGCGATGTCTCAAATTGAATCTAGTCTTATTAAATTTGATAAGTTACAAGCAAAACTTTCAGGTACTGATTTTGAATTAGATTCGGATCTGGTTTCGGGTATACAATCCCTGAAAGAATATGCCTGGGAAATTCGAAAAGAGGAACTAGGCGAAGCCTTCTTATCCGAACTAGCAAGTAACATTTCTTTGGATCAGTTTATGACTGAGATCCGTTCCGGAAAACAATGGACTGCCGATACAAATCCAAATTCTACAAATGTATATGCATTATCTAAAAACACTGAAGCGAAGTTTTTAGGACAGTCATTAACCGAATCCCAAATTTCTGAAATTTTTAACTATCTAAAAGTATATAGAGACCAAGCCAAAGTTCTGAATTCGGACCTTAGCAAAGGAATAGAAAGTATCGTACTTTCCACAGATCCGGAAGTAAAAGCAGCGCTAAACGAACAAGCTTTAGCACTCGGCTACGAAAGAATAAACAATAGTTTAAGCCAAGGTGTTTTTGCAAATTCAAGCTCCTATCCACCGGAACTCGCAAATTACGCTCTAGTTAGTAACTTCTCCGCATATTTAGGTGCAATGACATATGCGGCTAGTACAAAAAACGAAACAGTCGATAAGAACCAAGTCTTAAGAGATTTCCTTTTGAATTATGGAATCTCATCTGATGCTCAGTCTTTACTCGAAAATTTTGTTTCGAACTTTGATTCTAGAAATTCTTCCTACTATCTACCTGATTCCTTAAAAGAAAGAGATCTTGCTTACGCTTATTATTATCGTTCGGCAACTGAAAATTTAAGTCCAGACGATATGAATTCTTTAACAACATGGCTTAAAGATAAAAAATATGAACCAGGCCTCGTTACCTCATTAAATCGTTCTGTGAGAATGGACTTTGTTCTCAACAGTTACTTGGGAGATTCTGACGAAGAATATTTAAGTTTTGTTAATAATAAACTACAAGGCGGTTTATCCGATTCTGAAAAACAGGGATTTGTTTTATATAAAGCGGGTCTTTATTCTCCGTTTGGATCCTTAGATCCACTTTCCAGCATCCAGTCCGATTTTTATTTGAAAAACTACCAACATGAAACTGGATTTTCAGATCTTATCTCTTCACTTGGAGCAGAGAATTTAAATTTAACTTTAGAGTTAACGAACGCACAAGCAAGCGAACGTAAGGCTAAATATGCTTACGATGTGGTGAAAGGAAACGTTGTTATCGAGAGTTATTTGAGTTATGTTAATATTGGTTCTCAAGGCCAGACCGCTCCAACGCTCGAAACTCAAATCACAAACAAAGAAAGAGAACTTGAATACCAGGCAGAACAAAGATTAGGCAATTTACTTTCTTTAATAGAAAGTTATAAGAGTTATTCTTTTGATCCTGATAAAACAGAAGCTAACCCTTCTATACGCCAGGCTCTAAAAGAGATCCAAGATTCTGGATATGAAATTTCCGATGATGTTTATGAAAAAAACCAAACTACTGGTACGTATGATTTTATAGCTGGGATCAATAACTTAAAAGGAATCATAGACAACTACGTAGACAATAACCTGCCGGGTAGGGTAGCTATTAATGATCCATACGCCGAAACAAGTAAAGCAACCGGCGCAATGTCTAGCTATGCAGATAATATTATGGAATCCGGTAAAAAGATCGGAATCCTTACAGATATCGCAAATAAATACAGCGGGTTATCCGGCGATGCACTCAAATCTGCTTTGGGCAGCGAACTTGGAACGATTAAAACTCAATACAGTTTAAACCAACAAACATTTGAAGATGCAGAAGCTGCATTTACTACACAACAAAATATTGTTAAAGGTATCCAATCACAGTATGCGGCAAAACAAGTCGAAGTAAGCGCAGCATATACGACAATGGAAACTGCTTCTGCGAAATTATCTGAAAAAAGTGCGGTATATGATTTTGCAACACTTAAAGAATACAGTGCCGGTGTAACTGATCTGAATGCAACTGAACTTGCAAAAACTAGACTTACAGATGCAAATGATGCGGTCACTGCTAAATTAAAGGAAATTACTGATTTACAGAACCTAATTTCTAAACAAACAACACTCGCAAGTCTGAATGCGGATCCTCAAGTTAAAGAAAACCAAAAACAAACAGAAGAATGGGCAGAGAGAGCTTTAAGATTTAGCCAGGCTGAAAAAACGATCAAAGACAAAATGACCGATCTTAAAAATCAGATCGATACGGAAAGAGCCAACCTCCAAGGCTACCTAAACGAGATTCTCGTACCAACGAACTACAAAATAAACGGAAACGGTTTAGACGGAAAGATCGATTATCAAAAGTCGGATTATATAACTTTAGAATCAGATCTTCGCCAACAATACCAAATTATGGAAGGTGTTATCGGCGGGTATGTAGGTCTTTGGGACTTCGTTAATGGAGGAAGAGGATCTACGAGTGGAGCATTAACTTACGGAGGAGGGCTAAATGCTCAGTATCCTCAATTTAGTATATTAGATTTCGTTAATTCTCATGGCGGCAGTTCGGGTCTTGCTCCTCAGATGAAAACAGCTATGAATGCTTTCGATGGTATGTGGTGGTTAGATCCATATTCAGGAGCGACTGCGGCTGCTAATAATCGACTTAGCTCTGTTACATATTCTGAATACTCTTCCAAGATGGAGACTAGCTTTTCAAACCAAATGGGTGCGGAAGCTATTCTTATTGCAATCATGGGATGGGGAAATCCTACCGTAGGATTAGAGGCCATCAATAGAACGAATACTTGGGTACAGCAAAAAGGATACTTACAAACCGGTTTAGATTCTGCACAAACTTCTGCTCAAAAGTTAAAAGACTTACAAGCGGAACTGAATTATTACACAGACATTTCTAGTAAAGACCAATTAAAATCGGTTCTTTTAGGTTCCGGAAACGAAGAAGGGAAATATACTCTAAATACTGGATTACAAGCAGGTGATCTAGACTATCTCACTGGAACTGGAACATTTGATAACGGAACTCTTTCTTGGACTGGTGGTAAAGAACCACTTAATATGGACAAAATTGCCGGTAAGAACGGGAATTCTGTCGTTCAGAAAAGATACGTTCACGATGCTTATGGACTTCTCGTTCGAGATGATGGAGACAATGCCGGAGGTGTATCCGCAACCATTACCGGATCTTCGGATGGAATAAAAACTGCGACTATGACAAGTGCAGATGAATTTGTATCTGCTCTAGCTGTGCTATCTCAATCTCAATATGAGATTGAACGAGATGAATACTTTGCTGCTCAAGAGAAATATATTGGAGCAGGCGGTCAAAAAGCAGATCCAAAAACCATTCTGGACGCAAGAGAACAATTCTACTCAGACCTTTTGAAGAAATTATCCAATAATAATGGCGAAAACATTGAATACGATATGTATAAGAAAGTCGCCGAAGATTATATGGGTAAAGGGAAAATTATAGACCAACTCTTTCTTGCAAATCAAAAGCAACAATACGCATTACAAACCGCTGTATGGGATCAAAAGGAACAAGACTTCTACCAAAAGAAACAAGAGTGGGTCGAGAATATCCAATTCCTTCAGAACGCTGGACTATCTAAATTTAATGATATGACCAATACAATTCTCCAAGGTTGGGATAGTTGGAGAACAGAGTTCAAGAAAAAAGCAAAAGAAGGAGAAAAAGCTCACGTAGATCAAATTGCCACAATGATCTCAGAAAAAGCAGCTTGGGAAAAAGACTTTATCTCTACATATAAAGATCAAAGCGATACAGATAAGCTTGCAGAAGCATACAAACAAATCCAAAGTTTGATCGAAAGTTATAAAAAAGATCTACCAACTGAAGTAGGGGTGGAGCTGAACGCTAACGCGATCTTAAATAAAGTTTTAGCGGGTGCTCCAAGTAAATTTGATGATAACCTAATCAATCAAGGTGCATACCAAGACGTACAATTCTTCATCGACCAAGTCAAAACTCAAAAACTGGACGATTCCAATCTGAAACAGTTCCAAGACATGAGTAAAGAGATGGAAGAAAGGTCACAGAAGCTTGTAGTATTACAATCTTTGGACAGCCTCTATAATATTCCAAAAACCTATGAAGAAACAATAGGTGCAGCAAATAAGGATCTTGGAAAACAGTTAACTCAAAAGGTAATGAGAGATGGCTTTATGCCAGTGGGCGATTTGCTCATTAGGCAGACTGTAGGTGCAGATGGGCAACCTCAACAACAGATCCTTCCAAACTATACAATCTACGGATATGAAGGTCCAAAACAATTACCAAAAGTCAAAGATAGCGACGGTAAAGAGTGGGACCTAAGTAATTTCAATGCACTCGCAGCAGACGGAGGTCCATCAACAGCAGAACTCCAACAAATGGTTAAGCTTGCAATCAGCGTGTTGGATAAGGACTTCAAGAAGACTTACGATCCAGTAAACCAAGAAAACAGAGAAGAGAAAATTGCAGCACTTGACCCAGTCGCAATGGCAAAAGTAATGCAGGCATCCCAAGGAGCATTGCGAAGCCTACTAAGTGATCCTCAATACATGGCAGCGAGTGCATCAGATAAAAAGTATATGGAACAAAATGCGATGAGTTCCGGATATTTGGTTGGACCTACAGAAGGCGGCGTCTTCGGAGATTGGCACTTTAACCAATTCTATACTTCTCTAAAATTAAAGGAGAAATACGACTCTTTAGAAGCAAAAGGAAAAGAACTAAACAGCGATGGCTTTTCAAATGCAGTTGGATCAGCGGTTCAGCTTTATACACAGGGAGCTATATATGGTTTAGGAGCAATGGCAGCATTAGCCACAGGACCTTGGGCAATTTACTTGGCTCCAAAGATCATGGAAGTAACGCAAAATGCAGTAGACCAGACGAAAAATATCAAATCCGACACTGCTAATTTCATGCACGAAAATAAGGATACAATAGATGCAGCGGCAGCGATTGCAGCAGTAGTAACTGGTCCTGTGGGAATGATAGCATTTGCAGCATATAAAGCAACGCAAGGTGCATTCGAAGGTGGAGCACTTGGATTCGTAGCCGGAGCGGCTAACATAGGAAATGCGTACTTACAAGGGATGACTGGCGGATCATTATCGTATGAGATGTCTTATAGTTATAAGGATGGATTCGGTGTAAGCGTTGGTGGGGGATATCGGATAGCGGATGGACTTGCGATCGGCGGAAGTATAAGCTACAACGCAAACTCAGGATCTATAAATGGAAGCGTGGGGTTACAAAATAGATTTGATGCAAGTGGAAGATTTACAGGGAACCTAGGAGTAAATTTCGACAATACAGGATTCACAGGAGTTAGTGCAGGCGTAGGGATAGGTCTTGGAAACCAAGACAAAGAGGGTAATTTTGCAGGATCTTTGAACTTAGGCTTAAGCTATGATCGGAATGATGGATTTGGACAGTCAGCAGGAATCTCAGAGAATACAAACAAATTCGCACCACAATCCAGCTTTGATTACAATCATACGGCTTGGGGTGGTAATACTTACAGTGTGACAACCCCGTCCGTAGCAGGAATAACCGGAACGTATTCGTATAACGATGTAACGCAAGGATATACTGCTTCTCTCAGTGCCAATTCAGCGACAGCATTGACTTATGATTCAATTAGCGGAGATGCAGTTTATAACAAAGGCTTCTTCGGAGATATGGGTAAAGCACAAGGTTTAGCACTTGGAGCTATGACGAAAGATCAGTATGATAAATATGTAAATGATCAGACAGAAGTAAGAACAAAATCACAAGGGCTGTGGGATACAACGATAAGCGTTTTTGATGGTTGGTTCTCTTCTGAGTCATCTCCTGATTCTCAAGCTTCAAGATCGGCGCAAGAGAGTGCTAGGCGAAATCTTGCAGATGATATGATCGGAGGGTTGGCTTATCGAGGGGCTGGAATTGGAGAGGATGATGGTGGATTATCTGGTAAAGGAGCCTTGCAACCAGGCGAAGTTCTGAAAACAGATGCGTTCCCATCGGGAGAAGGTGTAGTCGGACCAAATGGAAAACTTTATGATCGATATTCACCTGAAGGTATGAAGTATTACGCGAATGCAAATGGTATGGATGTCTCTACAGGACTAGCAAGGGATTATAAAGATAGCGAATCACGATTCCAAGCAGCTTTAGCTAAGATTGATTCAGAATTCATTCCCCAAGATAATTCAACTATATTGGAAGGAGTAACTTCTTTATTGTCAGACAAAATAGTGGAGAAAATTAAAGAATTTATCAAAGGAGCACTTTCTGGTGAAGCAAAGAAAGCCGCGGATATTGGAGGTTTAATGGATAAGATGGCCGGATATTTAAAATCCACAGATTCATTGACTGACTTATATAGACCAATTCTTGATGATGTCAGAGATTTATATAGAAGTGCTCAGTCTTTTACAGCAGAAGAAAAGTATAATAAAGTTAATTCGATCCAAGATGAAATAGATAAAATGATGGCCTCCGGGAATAGAACTCAGATTGAAGCTGCTTATGAAAAGGGAGACTACAAAAATGAGACTGCCAAGTTGTATGATAAAAAGATCAATAGTCTGGGCAGAGAGATACTCGGTTTAGATGGGTTAGAAGCAGGCTTAAACATTAATGACCGCCTATCTAAACAAGAGGTATTCAAGACATTGAAGAGCCATTTGGATAGTTTTATGGGCTATGGAGATGAGAAATTTATTAAAAAAGTGGAAGCTACAACTTCCTTATTGGAAGCAACGAAAAAGCTTGAATATACTTACAGCACTTACAAATATTTACAGGCTAACAATTCTTCAATGATTGCCTATCCTAAGGATGTGTCTGGCTTAACGGAGGCTTCAATGAAT